>NZ_JADPGO010000030.1:0-46278 GCF_015668165.1 Blautia sp. 1001283B150304_161114_C9
AACGAAAGGGCAGTTAATGAAAAGTCTCCATACTGCTTTTTCGTTTGCACCACCTTCGATTCTTTCCTTAACGATTTTCCAACAATACAAGCAGGAAATTATTTATCATCTGTATTGTTTTCCTTTTTCTTATGAGTCGAACCCAAGCAAAGAAATGAAGAACCAAGACATAACCATACTATAGCCATAGAACTTTCATTTCCACTCGTAAAGCCAATAGCTGACGCTATGAAAAACAGAACTGATGCAATGTAAAATAAGATTGATTTGTTTATCCCTTTTTTCATAAATAAGAATCTCCTCCAAATTCCGATTGTTCTAATTATTTTTAGTTCCACCTTCTTGCCCCTCGGACAAGAAGTATCCCTCGCTTTCAGCTCGGTCAATTCCGATTGAAATTTCACCCGTTTTGTAAGCTGATTTTCTTTCCAGTCAATTGTGGAATCCACCTGACATATAAATCACAGAGTGGCTGTGACTATTTTTCAACCCATATTTTGTTAAAACTTACAACAAAAAACAGAGTTTCTGCAAGTCCTGTAATTCCCCATGAGAAGATATACAAAAGATACAGTGATGAAATCGTCTGGAAATGTGCAAATACTGTATAAATCCAGACAATACGAAATACGCAGGAGCCCAGGATAACGATAATGGTAGGCGGAATACTTTTTCCGATGCCTCGGGATGCGGCGATACTGCCATCCATAAAACAGCTAAACGCATAGCTGAATGCCATAATACGAATCCTCTGCATACCAGCATCAATAACTGTTGGTTCCGTAGCGAACAAAGAAAGAAACTGTGAGCCAAACACAAGGAGTAGTCCACCCAGGATTGCACCGAAAATGAAGGCATATGTAAGGCTGACTCTATAAGATTTCAGCATTCGTTTTTTATTACCGGCACCCCAGTTCTGACCGATAAAGCTTGCACATGCAGTATAAAAAGAAAACATGACATTATAGATCAGGGAGTCAGCATTTGCGGCAGCTGCATTTCCGGAAACCATCACTGCATCAAAAGAGTTGACACCAGTCTGCACAAACAGGTTTGCAATAGCAAAGATTCCGTTCTGAAGACCTGTAGGGATACCAAGCATGAGAACTGCTTTGCAGGCCTTGGGGTGCAGGCAGATCTTACGCAGAGATACTTTGCAGTCATCGGTTCTTCTGAGGAGATGGATCATCACCAGAGAAGCAGAAATATACAGAGAAATTGCGCTGGCTGTTGCAACGCCTGCGGCTGCCATATGACAGACAATAACAAAAAACAGATTCAGAAGAACGTTGACCACACCTGCGATGGAAAGGTAGATCAATGGTCGTTTCGTATCGCCTATGGCACTTAATACGCCGTTTCCGAAATTGTATACGGCCATTGCAGGCATTCCCAGGGAATAGATCTTCATATATAAAATAGCCTGATCAATAAGTTCCGGCTTCGTGTTCATCATGGACAGCATCCGCCCGGAAAACAGAAGACAGATGGCGCAGACGAGCAGACCTGTGATTGCGCACAAAAGAAGAGAAGTATGGATTGTTTCTTCTGTGCCTTTTTTATTACCGGCACCCAGTTCGTGAGCTACGCGGACATTGACACCGGCACCCATTCCGATAAGGATTCCGGTAAACAGAGTAACCAGCAAAGTTGTGGAGCCGACGGCACCTAGTGCCATATAATCTGCAAACCGTCCAACAACGGCAACATCGCTTAAGTTAAAAAGAACCTCCAGTACCTGTGATCCCATAAGAGGAAGGCTGAAGAGAAGTATATTTTTCCAGAGAGATCCTGTGGTCATCTCAATGGAATGATATTTCTTTTTTTCATTTTCACACATAAAATTACCTCATAAAAATTACTTCATTGAATTATAATCATTGCTCCTACTGCATTATAGATTATATGTAGTATGACTGCTCCCCACAGACAGTTAGTCCTTTTATATACAGCATCACAAAAGAAATGTAAGTCAAGAAGCGATACTATATACTGCTGATAATAGATAATACATCAAAAGATACTGCTCCAGATACGACCCATTTTACAGGATAATATATGGACAAAAAAAGAACAGAATTAATTCCAATCCTTCTAATGTTCTCTTTGCGCATCTGTTCCGGGATCATGGATTCCGTCTGCAGTGCAGCGGAGATATACTTCATGGAATCTGCAAAGACTGTGAAAACAAATCCGATCAGCTGTGATCTGTTTCAGATGCAGCATGATGGATCTGGCGAATCACACATCTGATGGATACCGGTACTGTAAAAAGGCAGGCAATCGCCCCAGACAGCATGATTGCAACATCCTGAAAAAGAAATTTGGAATTGAGAATAATTTCCAGGTTATATTGCTGTGTCTGAACATAGGCAAATAACAGAATAGAGCCTCCAAGATAAGCAAAAAGCAGCGTATTTACAGTTGTTCCTATAATTTCTTTTCCAACCTGATAGCCGGAAGAAGTAAGTTCTTTCGCTGTCAGGCTGTTTTTATGTGTCCAGACTTCATATACAGAAGAAGTTACAGATAAAGCAGTATCAATAACCGCTCCAAGAGTACTGAAAACAGTTACAAAAACTGCCACATGAAGCATATTAATATGGATATCCGTACTGTAATAATACATAAAATCATCTTCTGAAAGCTGAAGCTCATTCAGTCCATAGCTTCCTGATCTCCATATAATAAGATAAATCGGAATAAATAAAAGCAGCATTACAAGCAAGGTAGCCAGAAAAGCCGCCCGTGTCTTTGGATTGTTTCCATTCTGGTAAAACAGGGAATTATAGCAGACTCCTGCCCCTGCAGCCAATATCAGAAACAGAGCCGGGAAACCAATGGACATCAGAAGAATCGAAATAAACAGAATTACAATATTACCGGCCAGTGTCATAAGAGAAACTGCTCCGCGCTCCCCACCAATCAGAATCATTAAAATAATCAATACCAGTGCAAGAAAAATTATCATTTTTTGTCGCTCCTTTTCAGAGATGGTAGTTTCATGATAATAGAAGAAATAAAAACAGATACAGGGATTGCCAGTACAATTCCTATACTTTCAATCAGAAAACGACAGATATCATATGGAATATGATATCGTATGATCGTTATAAACCTGATCTCATTGTTCATTTTCAGGATAAACATAGGAATCATGCCGCTTGCCAGAACAAAAAGCAACACATTTATCATGGTTCCCATAATATCATATCCGATTTCCCGTCCTGAATGTATTAATTTTCTCAGAGAAACATCTGGATTTTTCCGGACAATTTCCCCTGTTGCAGCACTAATAGTTACAGCTACATCCATGATAGCTCCAAGTCCTGTCAGCATAATATCTGTCCAGAATATATCAGCGGAATTACTCATACTCCCCAGATATTCCAGATTAGAATAATCCAAATCTCCAAAAAACTGAATAGAAAATTCAAATAATGCCATGATCAGAAACAGTACGCATATGGTTGAAATAACAGAAGCCCATGTTTTTCTGTGGATCCCATTCAGACAGATCAGAGTTGTTATCGAAAAAAGAAAAGCAATTACATTGCAGATATTTAAGATATTTTCCCCTTTCATAAAAGCCTGAAATCCAAACGCGAATATAATTGTGTTCAATATCAGCGATATGATCGTATAGAATCCCTGTTTTCCTGTAATACAGATCAGAAGAAAAAACAGACCACCTGCCAACAATGCCAGATAACCATCACGCTTTATGGAACGTATGGATTTCCCTGGATTTTCCCTTGAACCGCTTAAAAGGACCGTGTCTCCTTTGTGATATTTCTGATTCTGAACCTGAGACGATGTATATTCATTAGAAATAGAAATCTCTTCCCCTTTATGGGTACCGTTTAATATACGCGCTGTAATTTTCTGAGTATAATAATACTCTTCTGCATCCCTGGTTCCTTTTCTGCTCATTGTTTCCTTTTCTGTTACTGAAGATATCTTCGCCAGAGGCGTATGATAAAACCTGGCGTTAAAGCAGGTAAATATAACACAGATAATATAGATGCCTGCTAAGAAATATTTCATCTGAAATACATGAGATTTCATAGGATTCTTTTTTCTCCTTCTTAATAAAAAATATTACAACCTTAAAGATACTAATCAGTTACTTTTTATCGAAATAATATTTTACACTTTTTTAAATCCTAGTCAAGATATAAATTTGCAAATAATTTGCAAATGATTTGCGATATAAATTAAGAATACCCCTTAAATAGATATTTTTCATCTACTTAAGGGGTATCTGTTTCATTTCTATGGTCTGAGTTCCTTCATCCACACAAGCATTTCGCCTTCACCTCTGTTATTCCAGTAAGGATATGGGATTGCTGTAAGTTCTGCATCTTCCAGTTGTGGTTTCTGTCCGCTGTAAAGGCTGTCGGAAACGGAAGATTCTACAATTTTCTTTCCTTTTGCTTTCACTGTTATGATTCCGCCGAAGAGATCAGATTTTTCTTCTCTCAGAGGTGCATCTGTATCTACAAAAATTGCCGGGAGATTTTGGAAATTGTCGATTTCTTCCAGACAGTATACCAGTGGTCCGCGTACGATTGCTGCTTTTCCGGAATCTGCACGTACCTGTGGGTTTGCATAGACAAATTTGGCAGGTGCAGCAAAGCTTACCTCAATTTTAGTGTCTTTTTCTACATGAACTCTACGGTAGCCTTTTTCCGGTTCTTTGTTTTCTTCATATAATTTTCCGTCTGCTTTTACCTGATAATCCTGTGCATAGTCCGGTACACGAAGCATCAGATTCATTCCGCCTGCCGGCACATTCTTTACTTCCAGACTGTAGGTATTTACCCATGGAAATTCTGTCTGAAGTTTCACGGAAATCTTGTCTTCATTCCAGTCAAGTTCTGTCTCATTGGATACGAAGAGATTCACATATAATTCTCTTTTTTCAGGTCTCTGTGAATAGACATACTGACCAAGAGATGCCAGTGTTCTAGCAATATTTGGAGGGCAGCATGCTACTCCAAACCACTTCTGGCGGATTGGTTTTACATGTTTCTTGGAGGTTCCTTCCATGCATGCAGGCGGCCATACCTCCAGAGGATTCACATAGAAGAAACTCTTTCCGTCCAGCGCAATTCCTGCAAGAACCGTATTATATAATGCACGTTCTGCCACATCCATGTACTGGCTTTCTCCTGTGATCTGGGCCATTCTCAGACCAAACAGGGCAAGTCCGATGGATGCACAGCTTTCAGAATAGTTGTATTCGTTCGGCAAATCATAATCTACTGTAAAACGTTCCAGATGTCCGGAAGAACCGATTCCACCTGTAAGATACATACGTTTCTCTACAATATTATTCCATAAGGTTTTGCAGGCCTTCAGAAGTCCTTCATCCTGATAATCCTCTGCCAGATCTGCCATTGCACAATACAGATAAACGGCACGTACTGCATGTCCTTCTGCTGTTGTCTGCTCTCTGACTGGTTTATGTGACTGAGAATATGCAGGTGTATAATCTGCAAATTCAGGGAAGATCATCTTGTAGTCCGGGCGACTCATTTCTTTCATAAAATAATTTTCGCCAACACCTCTGGCATCTACGAAATATTTTGCCTGATCCATATATTTCTTATTTCCTGTTACACGTGCAAGTTTGATCAGTCCTATTTCTACTTCCTCATGTCCCGGATATCCGTGGATCTTGCCTTCTTCTGTTCCGAAAGTGTCGCAAATCAGATCTGCAAATTTACATATACAGTCCAGAAATTTTCTCTTTCCGGTTCCTTCATAGTAGGCAACTGCTGCTTCCATCAGATGTCCGGCTGTATATAATTCGTGTCCCTCGCAGAGATCTGTCCAGCGTTTGTCAGGCTCTTTGATTGTAAAATAGGTATTGATGTATCCGTCCTCACACTGTGCATCTGCGATCAGGTCGATTACTTCATCTGCTGTTTTTTCCAGTACTTCATCCGGATAGCAGGCAAGGGAAAATCCTACTGCTTCCAGCCATTTTGCAACGTCTGTGTCCTGGAAAACTGCTCCGTAAAAATCACCTTTCGCTCTTCCTGCTGCGATTTTAAAGTTCTCCAGACAGTGGCTGGATTCTGCATCCGGGATTCTGTCATTCATTGCTTCCCACTGATACGGGATGATCGCATTTCTTACAAGGTCAACGTGTTTGGACCAGAATGAATCATGAATGGAAACTTTTTTTAAGTCCAATGAATTTGCTCTCATATTTTATGTCTCCTTTTACTGTTTTTGATAGCAAATTAGAGCATGTCAGTTATTTTAAATATTTTTCAGACACGCTCCAATTTGCATTCATATACTTATTATTTTTTGTTTTTTACGCTTTTACAGCTCCGTTTGTCAATCCACTGACAATGTATCTTTGCATAAAGATAAAGATTAATACAACAGGAGAAATTGCAATGATACCAAATGCCATTGTGGAGTTCCACAGTGTCTGATACTGCTGTACATAATTATAAATACTGGAAGTGATTGGTCTCATGTTCGGGTTTGTAATGAATGTAATACCATAAATCAGGTCGCCCCATGCATATACGAATGAGAATACTGCTGCAACCACTACACCCGGCTTTGCAATCGGAAGCATGATCAAGAAGAAGGATTTCCAGTATCCACAGCCGTCAATATTTGCCGCCTCATCCAGCTCCTTCGGTATGGACAGGAAATAGGTTCTCAGAATGATAATACTGAAAGGAATACCAAGTGTAGCATCTGCCAGGATTGGTGCCCAGTATGTATTTAACAGTCCGACTTTTGAGAACATGATATATAATGATGTCAGTACCAGAGTAGATGGAAGCATCTGTGTGATCAGGAAGAACAGGATCATGACTTTTTTTGCACGGAAGCGGAATCTTGCCAGACCATAAGATGCAGGTATGGATAAAACAGTGGAAATAATAGTTGCTCCAACAGCAATGATCGCACTGTTTTTGAATCCACGGAGTGTATCACTGGATGCGGAAAGCTGTGCTTTAAATGCATCAAGAGAGAGATTTCTCGGCCATAATGGTGTGGGAATCTCAAAGATTTCCACCTGTGTTTTTAATGCTGTAACTACCATCCAGTACAGAGGAAATATAAAAATCACAAAGATAATGAATCCGCATATAAAAGCGCCAATCTGACCTTTTTTCTGTTTTTTACCCATTACATGATCTCCTCCTCTTCATTGATTAATTTAATATAAAAGACTCCGACTACCAGCAGGATCAGGAACAGAATATTAGCTGCTGCCGCGCCTTTACTGAACTGGAATTCCTCAAAGGAAAGCCTGTATGCATAAGTGGAAACCAGTTCCGTAGAATTGATCGGTCCGCCTTTCGTCATAACCCATACAAGGTCGAATACTTTGAATGTATATACGAATCCTAATGTCAGAACAGACATAATCGCCGGTTTGATCATCGGAATTGTTACCATAACTAATGTCTGGATCTTGTTTGCACCATCCAGGCTGCAACTTTCATAAACTTCTGCCGGGATTGTGGTAAGTCCTGTGATCAGGAGCATCATATTAAACGGAATACCAATCCAGATGTTTGCTACAATGATAGCTACCATTGCAGACTTTGGATGTAAAAGCCATTCCATTGGCTGGTCGATGATATGTAGAGATACAAGGAACTGGTTGATAATACCGCCAGAACTTGCGAACATGAATTTGAAAAGAAGTCCTGCGACTGTTACCGGAAGCAGCCAGGAGATCATTGTCATACCTCTGAAGAAAGAACATCCGGCAAATTTCTTATTGAATAACAATGCCAGTGCAAAACCAATGATAAACTGGAAGAAAATAGAACCAACTGTAAAAATCAATGTATTTGCAATTGATTTAGTCAGGATAGAGTTACCACTGGTAAATAACTCGATATAGTTCTGTAATCCGACAAATACCTGATTGTCCGGCTGTGCGAAAGAATAAACATCTACATTCTTAAAACTTAAGATCAGGTTCTGGATCATAGGATAGCCTATAAAAACCATCATATAAATCGCTGCGGGAAGGGCGAACAGAAATCCCATCTTTGCCCCGCCGTTTAACTTTCTTTGTTTTTTCATTCTTCTGCCCCCTTAAAGTGGTAGTTAAAATACTGTCTGAAAATTCTGAACAACATCCATGAATAAGCCATATATGGATATATGTATGAGCAAATTCATGGATATTGTCCAGTTTCAGAAAGGAACGCCCCGCCTCACAAAGCGAGGCATTCTTTCCATTATATTTCATTTAATATTATTTCACTGCGTCTACTGCTGCCTGTGTATCTTTGGCTGCCTGTTCCGGAGTTTTGGCTGATGTCATAACTTCCTGGAAACCAGTCTGGATCGCACTTGAGTAGGATGGCCATGCAGCGCTTGGTCCTCTTGGAATGGATGTATCGATCTGTGTAAGGAACGCTTTCTGGATTGGATCATCTGTCCAGTAGGAATCTTTTGCTGCCTCTGTTTTTGGAGGATAGGAACCGTACTGTTTCATAGCGTCAACCATAACATCAGTCTGATCATAATATTTCAGGAATGCTTCAGCGCCTGAAGTATCATCTTTATTTACAACACCCATGTTTTCACCGCCAAGGATAGATGTTGCCTGTTCGGAATCTGCATCTTTCTTAGGAAGAACAGTTACACCGTAGTTTAAATCAGGAGCATTTGCTTCGATTCCGGGAATCTGCCATGGTCCGTTCTGCTGCATTGCAAGGTTTCCTGCCATAAAGTTATTGTTTACGTCTGATTGAGTCCAGTTTACACATTCTTTTGTCCAGGAACCGTCTTCGATCATTTCCTGCATTAATTTGTAAGCATCTACACCATCTTCAATGTCTGTATAAGATCCGCCTGCTGTGTAAAGCCACTGTAAGCACTGGAATGTACCTTCATCTGTGTTTGTTGCTGCATTTCCGAATCCGGATACTCCGTCTTTTGTCAGAGCTTTTGCCATTTCGTGGAATTCATCCCATGTAGTATTTTCATCCGGATAATCAATTCCTGCTGCATCAAACAGATCTTTGTTGTAGAACAGAGCGGTACAGTTTGTTGCAAATGGGATTCCATAATGTTTTCCGTCCAGCATTGTGGATTCCATCGGTCCTTCCATGTACTCGTCCCAGTTAATATCTGCATCGGAGATATCACCAAACAATCCTAACTGAATGAAGGATGCCATACCACAGCCATCAAGGATAACCAGATCCGGAAGTTCTCCTGATGCGATACCCAGTGTAAGCTGTTTCTCGTAATCTGCAAATGGTACATATACATGAGATGCTTCGTACTCATCCTGTGATGCATTAAATTCGTCAATTAATGACTGCATCATCTGTTTCTGTGCATCTGTTTCGAAATAATCCCAGATCACAACTTCCTTTTTGTCTGCTGCAGATGCGGTTACTGCTGTCGCTGCAAATAAAGTACTTGCACATGCCAGGGATAACGCCGCTGCTAACACTTTTTTCATCTTCATAAAAAAACCTCCCATATAATGATTTGTTTCAGCTCTTTTGCTGTTGAACTCATTATATGGGAGATTGTCCTTCTGGTTAATTCTAATAATTTAAGAAAGGTGGACTATTTTATTTTAGTGCATTATTTTATGGAATCGCTATAATATTCTCTGTACTGATAGATTAATTCTCCTGTACCAGGCTATACATCCTGTCAGTCAGCTTCTGTGCAATTGTTTCCCATTGCGGAACAGAAGTTCTGGAAACTGCATAATTCATCTGCTCCTCAAAGACTTTCATATCTTCATCTTCTGCTGCCATTTCCTTTGCAGCACTGATCTTCGCAGGAAGGATACTTGCAGACTTGCAGAACTTAAAAAGCTCTTCATTTTCCATACAATAGTTCAAAAACACCAGAGATCCTTCTGCATTTTTACCTTTAATAATAGTTATATTCTCTCCGCCCAGCACTGCCGCAGGTGAACCGTTCTCAGGCAGTGATACAATTCCATAGTCTGTACCTGCCTCTTTCAGCATCGGCAAAACCCAGGGACCATTCTGCATCATAGCTGTTTTTCCCTCATTAAATTCTCTTGCCACATCTGTCTGTGTCAGATTGATGCAGTTTGCTGACATACTTCCGCTTTTCAGAAGTTCTGAAAAAAACTCAAAGGTTTCTGTCCATGGCAGTCCGTCAATTGCATCTACAGTACCGCCTGCTGATAAAATCCATGGAAGAATCTGAAATGCTCCCTGCTCTCCTTCCATACCACACATGAGAAATCCGCTTCTGTCTTTTGTGGTGAGTTTCTCCGCTGCTTCTTTTAACTCCTGCCAGTCAGACGGAGGCGTGACACCTGCCTCTTCCAATATATGTTTATTGTAAAACAATGCTGTACTGTTACAATTCAGAGGAAGTCCATAATACCGTTCCTCATATTTCACTGTATTAAGGATTGACTGATAATATTCCTCTTCCAGATTCCAGTTCTTTACCTGTTCTGTGATATCTTCGAACATTCCCAGCCGGATCAGGGACGGTGTATCCGGATTGTCCATGATTGCCATATCCGGAAGCTTATTCTCTGTATAAGCCGAAGACAGACCTTTTACAAAACCTGTCATAGGCACATATTCCCATTCTACTTCATATTCATTCTGAGACTGGTTAAAATTCTTTACCAGTTCATTCAATCCATTTCTCTGAGCCTGTGTTTCATAATAAGCCCAGATCACCAGATTTTCTTTTTGCTCTGCCACAGTTTTTTCCTTTTTTTCTTTTGATGCGTTATAACAGCCGCTAAACGACACGATTAACATTGCCAGAAAAAATATGCTGACTTTTTTCCATATATCTTTCATCCTCTTACTGTCCTTCTCTTTATCCTCCGCTCACTCGGGCGTGTCTGAAAATCATTCAGGCAAAATGTCTGTCCTAATTTTTCTGTCTGTAATCACCGGGAGACATGCCAACCTCTTCTTTAAATACTCTGTTAAAATATTTCGGATCATTGTATCCAACCTGCTGTGCGATCGCATAAATCTTCTCGTCCGTACCTTTCAGAAGTCTCTTCGCCTGACTGATCCTGAACTGTTTTAAAAACGTTGAAAAATTAATTCCTACCTCTTTATTAAACAATGTGCTTAAATATTCCGGTGTGATTTCCAGACGTTCTGCCAGCATATCCAGGGAAATATTTTCACTGTAATGTTCCCGAATAAAATTGATTGCACGGCGGATTGCATAATTACGGATATCTTCTTTCCTATCCTTAGATTCAATAATAATCTCCACTGCCCTTCTGAAAACTGCTTCCAGTTCACCCAGAGTCACCATTTCAGACGCTGCTCTCTCCAGATCCTGGTTCTGTAGCAGCTTATAGGCTTCCGGATTTACTTCATGACAGATATGTTCCAGAAATGCCAGCATTTTTTTATAGGTTTTTCTGATATACCGTGGACTGCATTTCATCTCTTTCGTATAGTTGATAAAAAAGTCCGTTTCTTTTCGCAAATGCTCTATGGCTGTCTCACACAAGGCTGTCTGCATCTGATTTTCCAGATGTATCGGATATTGAAATTCTTCTTCTGCAATCATTTCTGTTTTTTCTTCTGTGATAATCGTACGATAGCCAAGACGAATTCCGTACAAATAGCACTTTCTCAGTTTTTCAACAATATTCTGTATTTCCTCAGGCTGATCTGAGACAGCAAATGTCCATACTGGCTGATCTTCTTCTGTTATATTCTGGTATACTCTCCGATTCAGCTTTCTTTCAAGCTCCTCTTCTGTGATTTCTCCCTGAATTAACAAAAACATTTCCTGCGTATTTTCCAATGTAACATAAAAAAGCCTCATGTCAGGATAAGTCTCTTTCATTTTCTCCCACTGTCCGGTTAATGCCTGAGAATATTTCGGACTGGTATTTCCCGTATATCCTGCCACAACAAAAACTGGCTGATTTTCTGTAAAAATATGTTTTTCCTGAAGTTCCCGGCAAATATCTGTAATGTCAATACGTCCACCTGTCAGGATTTCTCTGAGCAGTCCTTCTGTTGTCTGAATGTTTTTTGCTTCTTCCTCATCCACTTTCTGCTGGATTTTGTCCAGAAGTTCTGTAACATCTTCAGGAGCCAACGGTTTGAGCAAATAATCATCTACACCATATCTGAGTGCTTTCTGCGCATATTCAAATTCCGAGTAACCACTGAGAATTACAAAATGGCAATGGTTTCCCTGCTTCACTGACTCCTGAAGCATCTCAAGACCATCCATCACCGGCATACGGATATCGGATATTACAAGCTGCGGATGATAGCGGTTGATCATCTCCAGTCCTTCTTTTCCGTTTTTTGCTTCTCCTACTACTGTATGCTGTGTATGTAAAGTAATCAGTCTGGAAATTCCCATACGGATTTTTATTTCATCTTCTACGATTAATATTCTCATTTTCTCTTTTCCTTAAATACTGTATTTTATATGAAACTGTCTTAAATGTATTATTTACAAGGACTGCTATAGGACAGGAATACGCAGGGTGATCACAGTTCCCATACCTTCCATACTGCTGACATTCCAGGACGCTTTCTCACCGTAATACATATTCATTCTGGAAAAAGCATTATGAAGACCGATGCTTCTTCCTTCATCCTTAATGGCTTCTTCTCTGTCATTATAACATTTCAACATGTCCTGTGGCATTCCCTTTCCATTATCTTCTATAATGATAACAATTCCCGGATCGTGCTGAGCCGGCATAATATCAATCTGAAGAAGTCCGCCGCTTTCCATTTCCTTAAACCCATGAATGATTGCATTTTCTACAAAGGGCTGAAGCAGCAGCTTATAAACCTTCCTGTCGTAAGTCTCCTCGTCTATATTCAGGCGATAGGCAAATGCATCATTAAAGCGCATCTGCTGCAGACTGATATATTTTTCCAGCCAGTCTGCCAGTTCTCTTATGGTTACAATCTGGTTGCTCTTATTTACACTGTATCTGAGTATCACTCCCAGATTTCGGATCATTTTACTGATTTCATATTCCTCTTTCTCAATTGCCATCCAGTTAATGGAATCAAGAGTATTATACAGGAAATGTGGATTAATCTGGGCTTCCAGAGCACGAATTTCCGCATTCTTCTGATTCTCCTGTGCTTCTGTCACTTCCCGGATCAATTCCCGTACTTTCACTGTCATTTCATTAAAGTTATCCGTGATCGTACCAATCTCATCAAAAGACTGAACCGGAACCAGAACATCCAGATTTCCCTTCTTTACTTCCTGCATTCCCTGCACAACCGATTTTACGGATGCATCCATATTTCGTATTGTATAGATAATCAGAACAAGAGCAAAGCTTAAAAGCAATACCGTAATCCCAAGCTGCATTCCCTGTGTTCTGGTCACGTCCCGGAGCATATAATCTCTGTCATACGCATTGCAGAAGATCCATCCTGTATCTGCATCTTCATATTGATTCAGTGCTATTTTCTTATTTTTCAGATATCCGGAAACCTTTACAAATTCTTCTGTACTCAGATCCGGATTTATGGAAATACCTGTGAAGTCTTCATCCGGATAAGAAATTATTTCCTGCTTCTGATTCATAATAAAATTAATACTGTTATCCCGCTTTGTGCCGTTTCCGCAGATAGAGCTTAGTATACTCTGATCCACCGACATAACAACAGTAGCAATACTTCCTTTTTCCAGATCATCAAAGTCAAACAGTCTTTTGGAAATATGGAAAAAATGTCCGGGATTTTCCCCTTCTTCAAATCTCATCGTATCAGACAGTACCATTCCCGGTGCATCTACAGCCTCACAGTAGGGTGGTGCCTGCCTCATATCTGAATAATTATTCCAGATTGTATTCAGAGAAGAATCTGTTTCAAAATCATATGTTACAGCTAATCCATCCGGACATATAATACTCAGGCAGCGGATCCCCGCATCGCTGTTGCGGTATTGTTTCATTCTTTTTACAATCTGGTTGTACGCTACTGCCTTATGTGTTTCCTGATCGTCAGTCAGTGCTGTCACGCTGTCGATCACCTGCTCATCTTTATATATCTGATATAACAGGTTTGTATATACTTCCATGTTTAGGTTTACACGTTCCGCAATCTGCATCAGGTTACTGACCATCAGCTCATCAATCTTCTCCGTCATCTGTTTACGGTTTACCTGAAATGCAAAAATCTGTATCAGGAGCAACGGAATGATAGATGCCAGTGTAAATGCACATAGCAGCTTATGCCCCAGTTTCCAGCTGTTATAATGATCCAGTATTTTTTTCCATATCCGCATTTTCCACTTCTCCAATTAACTGTTCACAGCCAAATAATTCTCTGACTGCATTTTCATATACCACACATTTCTCAGCCTTCTTAATCTTTTTGGCATATTTTTTATTGTTTGTAAACATAGGTGCCAGATAAGACCATAATTCTTTCATACGGAACAGGATATTTCTGTCTCCGGACAGGTCTTCACAATATTCATTGTACATCATATCATGAAATCTGCGGATTTCTTCCTTTGACGCAGGTGCACCGCCACGGATTTCTCTGGCAAGTGCCGGATTCTTCAGTGTTCCTCTGCCTGTCATAATGCAGTCCAGGGTCGGAAACATTTCCTGTAATCTGGTACAGTCTTCTGCTGTAGCAATATCTCCGTTATAGCAAACCGGGCTCTTTGAGTGCTCCACAGCCTCTCCAAATGTTTCCAGACGGGGCTTATTTTTGTAATAGTCTTTCTGCACTCTTGCGTGAACAATTAACTCCTCCAGCGGATATTTATTATAAATTGTCAGCAGATCCTCAAATTCTTCCGGATCATCCATACCCAGACGGGTCTTGATGGAAATCTTCATATCACATTTACGGAAAATCTCATCCAGGAATTTGTCCAGTTCATCCGGTCTGTCCAGAAATCCCGCACCTCTGCCTTTTGTCACAACAGTCTTTGACGGACAGCCAAGGTTCAGATTTACTTCATTATAACCGTATTCCTGCAGTGTTTCCGCTGTCTGGATAAAATCCTCTGCATTCTTTGTCAAAATCTGGGGAACAGCATACATCCCCTCATTATTCTCAGGCATAATGTCTTTCTTTTCTCTGGTGCTGAGATGTCCTTTCTGGTTTGGAAGAATAAAAGGAATAAAATATTTGTCAAACCCTCCAAAGCAATTGTAAAGTGCCCTTCTGTATGTATATCCTGTAATTCCCTCAAGCGGGGCTAAATATATTTTCATGTGCTTCTCCTGTTATATTGTATTTAAGCAGATAAAATCATCCACTTCACTGCGTAGTTCTACACCTGATAACTGCTGAGCAGTTTATTCGGTTAAATTCTTCATCCATTATACTGTAGTCATTCTGATTTCTCAATGCAGATTTGAAACATCCGCTGCAAAAATCAACACAAAAAGAGATACTCTTTTTGCAAGCATCTCTTTCAATTCGGTCTGTGCAGCCTGTCCATCAGCATCGAAAATCATATTCTTGTTCATCACCAGCTTTATTAAGCATATCAGAGAAAAAACACTCTGCCATCACACAATTGTACAGAACAGGTAAAATAATTGTAAAAAGACTCAAAATTTTCTGGAAAAGCACCAACACCCTGTCCCGGACATAAACTATATAGAAATCCCCTTCGAGGTAGCGATTTGAAGGCCTTTCAAAAACCTTTGTCCATATCCCAGGAAAAATATTATCTTCAAAAATATCAGGAGGGTGATTCTCAGGCAAAGAATATCCTGATCGAGCATAATCTGCGGCTGGTAGCACATGTGGTCAAAAAATATCAGGGAACCGGTGAGGATACAGATGATCTGATCTCTATTGGAACCATCGGACTGATCAAGGCTGTCACAACCTTTAATCCCCAGAAGGCTTCCCGGTTATCCACCTATGCTGCCAGATGTATAGAAAATGAACTGCTGATGTATTTTCGTGCTAAGAAAAAGCATTCAAAAGAAGTGTCCCTATATGAACCCATAGGAACAGATAAAGAAGGAAATGAGATTAATCTGTTAGATGTGATCGAGAGTGCACCTGTAGATATTGTAGAAGACTGCTATATCCGCGAAAATACCGACTATCTTCTACGCTCTCTGAAAAAAGTCCTGTCAGATAAGGAATATCAGGTGATCTGCTGCAGATATGGGCTCTTTGGCATGGAGGAAGAAACTCAGCGGGAAATTGCCCGAAAACTGTGTATCAGCCGCTCTTATGTCTCCAGAATCGAAAAAACTGCTCTGCAAAAGCTTCGAGGCCTTTTCCCGCAAATGCAGTAAACGCAGCCAACAAATTTAACGTTGGCTGCGTTTATTAATCACTCTGCTCTTCTTAACAGATCGTAAACCTGGATTTCGGTTCCCAGGTCGATAAACAGCTTCTGCTGTGCATGAGGCGCACTCTCCATGGAATTGCCTTCCTCATCATAAATTCCCTTCACAGTGACAGCTACATTCTGTCCGTCCGGTTTCATAATTTCAATTGTCTCACCTACAGAGAATTTATTTCTCTGAGTGATCTGCGCATAACCCCGTTCATCCACTGCCTCAGCAAATCCCAGATACGTATATTCCTTCTGATAAGTATTATTATCATAAATCTGTGTATTCTCATCCGGTTTTCCATAGAAGAATCCGGTTGTAAACTGTCTGTAGGTACAGTTGGAAATCTGTTCCTGGTACCATGGCATATTTGCCTGATATTTCTCAGGGCTCTCCATATAGTCGTCTATTGCCTTGCGGTAAGTTCTGGCAACTGTTGCGACATAGAGAGCGGTTTTCATACGGCCTTCTATCTTCAGACTGTCGATTCCGCTGTTAATGATATCGTCCATATGCTCGATCATGCAGAGATCCTTGGAATTAAAGATATAGGTTCCTCTTTCATTTTCAAATACCGGCATATATTCTCCCGGACGTTTCTCCTCAACAATGGAATATTTCCAGCGGCAGGGATGGGTACAGGCTCCCTGGTTGGCATCACGTCCTGCCAGATAATTACTGAGCAGACATCTTCCGGAATAAGAAATGCACATAGCACCATGGATGAATGTTTCAATCTCCATATCCTCCGGAATATGCTCTCTGATCTCTTTAATCTCCGCAAGCGAAAGCTCTCTGGCTGTTACCACACGCTTTGCTCCCAGATTGTACCAGAAACGATATGTCTCATAGTTAGTATTGTTTGCCTGTGTACTGATATGACGTTCGATTTCCGGGCATATTTCCTTTGCATACATATAGATTCCCGGGTCTGCAATGATCAGTGCATCCGGCTTCAGTTCTTTCAGTTCTGTTAGATATTCCCTCACACCCGGCAGATCATAATTATGGGCCAGAATATTTACAGTCACATAAACTTTCACTCCATGTTCATGGGCAAAAGCGATTCCTTCCTTCATATCTTCATGGGAAAAGTTCTTTGCTTTGGCACGAAGTCCAAAGGCTTCTCCACCGATATATACTGCATCTGCTCCGAAAATAACAGCAATCTTCAACACCTCAAGACTGCTCGCCGGAACCAGCAATTCTATTTTTCTCATATTGTTCACTCCTGTTTCACACTGACTGTAACTCCGTCTCCCAGGGGAATGATCGAAGTTATCAGGGATGGATTATGTTTCAGTTCATACAGATACTCACGCATTCTCTTATATATGGTTCTGTTTCTGCGCTCTACCAGATAATGGGACTCTATGATATCTCCCTCCTGAAGCACATTGTCAGAGATGAGAACACCGCCATTTTTCATAAGACGCATCACATCCGGAAGCCAGTTGATATACTGTCCCTTTGCAGCATCCATAAAAATCATGTCAAACGAATCTTCCAGTTCTTTTAATATCTGTCCTGCGTCTCCCTCAAGCAGAGTAATCTGCGCTTCCCGTCCGGCTCTCCTGAAATTCTCTTTTGCGATGGGAATTCTCTTCTTATAATTCTCGATCGTTACGATTTCAAGATCCTCAGGACCATATTCACACATAAGAAGTGTGGAGAAGCCAATGGCTGTCCCCACCTCCAGAATACGCTTCGGCCGGTTTACAGCCAGAAACATTTTTATAAAGCTCTGCATTTCTCTCCGGATGATCGGCACCCGTTCCCTGATGGCATACTGCTCCAATTCTTCAAGAAACGGTGTATTTCCCATATCCAGTGAATTAATATAGGTACGCATCCGCTCGTCAACTATCACGAATCACTTACCCCTTCCTGTTCATCATCACCTGCCAGAATTCCCATGATACGATTAGGTGTATATGCTGTACTTAACAGATACGTTCCGGCCTGAAGCTTTCCATGATAAGTAGACAGTCTCTCCTGAACATAAAATACCGTTGCACTCTTGACCAGGCCTTTTTTCTGAAGAGTTTTGGCAATCTTGTACAAGGAAGTATCTTCCTTGATCACCACTGTAACTTCCTGTCCTTCTCCGGGACTCATGGCCTGCTGATTAAAGACATCATGTCCAAACTGATAAGAAGCCTTTCCTACCCAGAAAAGTAAAACTATCACACATATATAAAGTACGATCTTAAAAAACGTTCCTGCAACAACAACACCTGCTGCACCTGCACGTTCTCTGGTATCACTCATAAGCTATTTCCTTTCTGTATGTCAGGCGGATAAAGTCATCCGCTCAGTTATCTGCTCACAGCAGGATAACTGTTTTACAGTTTATCTGCTCACATTCCCGGGACATCTATATCAATACCTTCTCCCAGTTTTATACAGATTCTCTGCATCATTTTACACAAAGCAAGCTCCGCATCCAGATACGCATTCACTTCCGGGTGTCTGCGCAGCTCTGCGGATTCTTTTCCCATCTGCTCTACAACTTCAAACAGATTATCGGAATCACATTCATTCTGGACTTTATAATTATCTGCCCTGAATGTATCCACACGTGCCTTCAGTTCGGGCTTCTTTTTCAGGATATCACTCTGCTTCTGAAATTCCAGATATTCAGGGCTCTCCTTTATAGCCTCCAGAAGCCCTTTAATACTTTCCTCTATTGTATTTGGTTCCATTTTATGCCTCCATGATAATAGGCAGGATCATAGGACTTCTCTTGGTACGTTTCCATAAAAATTCACTGAGCGCATCCTTCACAACTGTCTTAATCTTGCCCCAGTCCGTAATATTACGTTCCAGACAGGAATCCAGTGCATTCTCTACCACTTCTCTTGCACCATCCATCAGATCCTCAGATTCCCTCACATATACGAAGCCTCTGGAAACAATGTCCGGTCCTGCAAGAATCACATTGCTGTGGCGTTCCAACGTAACCACAACGATCATAATTCCATCTTCTGCAAGATGCTGACGGTCACGAAGAACGATATTTCCTACATCTCCTACACCAAGTCCGTCTACCAGGATTGCTCCTGTGTGTACAGTGCCTGTTACCTGTGCACTCTGGCTGTCAAGCTCCAGAATATTTCCGGATGCAAGGACAAAGATATTCTCTTTGGGGATTCCAAGTTCCTCAACTACATTTTTCTGTGCGGTCAGATGTCTGTATTCACCATGAACAGGGATTGCATATTTCGGTTTTACCAGAGAATAGATCAGCTTGATTTCTTCCTGGCAGGCATGTCCGGAAACATGGACATCCTGGAAGATAACCTTCGCACCCTTCATGGAAAGCTCATTGATAACCTTGGATACCGCTTTCTCATTTCCCGGAATCGGATTGGAACTGAAAATAATAGTATCATTCGGTTTGATCACTATTTTCTTATGGATGTTTGCAGCCATACGGGAAAGAGCTGCCATGGATTCACCCTGACTTCCTGTTGTGATCAGCACTACCTGTTCATCCGGGTAATTCTTAACCTGATCGATCTCAATCAGAGTCTGATCCGGAATGCGAAGGTATCCAAGCTCTGCTGCAGTTGTGATAACATTTACCATACTGCGGCCCTCTACTGCAACCTTGCGTCCGAAACGATAAGCTGTGTTAATGATCTGCTGTACGCGGTCTACATTGGATGCAAAAGTGGCAATAATGATTCTGTTTGTCTTATATTCATTGAAAAGATTATCAAACACATGTCCCACAGAACGTTCAGACATGGTAAATCCGGTTCTCTCTGCATTAGTACTGTCACACATCAGTGCCAGTACTCCCTTTCTTCCAATCTCTGCAAAACGCTGCAGATCAATGGCATCTCCGAATACAGGAGTATAATCTACTTTAAAGTCGCCGGTATGCACTACGATGCCTGCCGGAGAATAGATTGCAAGTGCAGATGCATCCTGGATACTATGGTTTGTCTTGATAAATTCAATTGAAAAATCACCAAGATTAATGACCTGTCCATGCCTTACTTCCTTTAACTTGGTAGTATTGGTCATATTATGCTCTTTCAGCTTATTTGCAATAAGGGCAATGGTCAGCTTCGTGGAATAAACAGGGACATTTACATCTTTGAGTACATACGGCAGCGCACCGATATGGTCCTCATGTCCATGAGTGATCACAAAGCCTTTTACTTTGGAAATATTCTCTTTTAAATAGGTGACATCCGGAATGACAAGGTCAATTCCGAGCATATCATCTTCCGGGAAAGCAAGACCACAGTCTACCACAACAATGCTGTCTTCATATTCAAATGCTGTGATATTCATTCCAATCTGTTCCAGACCACCCAGAGGAATGATCTTTAATTTAGATGTTGGTTTCTTCGGTCTGCGGGAAGAATTCTTTATCGCAGCCTTAAATGGTACCTGTATTCCGTTCTTCTCTTTATCTGCCGGAGCCTTGCGGTCCTGCATTGGTTTTCTTCCATAAGAATTTCTGTGCTGTGGTTTATATTTATAATTCTTCGGTCTGTTGTATGGCCTCTTCTGACCATGTCCGAACTGTCCGTCATGATTTTCACGCGCTTCATTATTAAACTGGTTGTTATTTTCGTTACTCAAATACTACACCTCCATGCTACATTTCAAGGTCTACGTCATCTAACATTTGTTCAAATACTTTAAAAACAGCCTGCATCTCATCCTCGTCCTCGACCATTTCATAGCAGGCTTCCTGACTGTCATCCTCTGACACGTCTTTAAAAATATAGGCTGTCGCCTCATCATCCTGAGAATCAGATACCAGAAGATATGCAACTCCTCCGATCCTGGTCTGCTCCTCTACATAAAACTCCGCTTCTGTTCCGTCCTCAAGCTGAAATTTAATTTTCTCCATCTTATTAATCTCCTAACAGGACAGGGAATCCAGATATCCCTGCAAAATAAAAACAGCAGCCAGCTGATCCAGATACTGCTTGCGGTTCTCTCTGCGCACACTGGCTTCCATTAAAGTACGATTGGCTTCTACTGTTGTCAGACGCTCGTCCCACATGATCACTTCAAGACCTGTACGTCTCTCCAGCATTTCTTTAAATTCCAGTGATTTTTGGGCACGTTCTCCAATCGTATTGTTCATGTTCTTCGGATATCCAAGCACGATCTTCTCCACGTGATATTCCGAAACAAGTTCTTCAATACGAGCAAGTGTCTGGCGCAGGTGGTTCTCCTGTTTACGCCAGATCGTCTCTACACCCTGAGCGGTGATCCCCAGCGGATCACTAATGGCTACACCGACTGTTTTTGATCCATAATCTAATCCCAGAATCCTCATATCAGCGTTCCCAGGATTTGTTCTTAATATACTCGTTTAAAAGTTCCTCTACCAGTTCATCGCGCTCTACTTTCATGATCATGCTTCTTGCGCCCTTGTGACTGGTAATATAAGTAGGATCTCCGGACATAATATATCCAACGATCTGATTGACCGGATTGTATCCTTTCTCATCCATTGCTGTGTAAACGAGATCCAGAACTTCTTTTACCTGAAGCTCCTGGTCTGGTTTTGTTCTGAAATATTGGGTATTACCCAGATTGTTCTCTGCCATTTTATTCACGTCCTTACCTGATTTATTGTCGCAAAGCCTTCTTAGTAATTCTGCTTTGCTATGTATTGCAAATTTCGTATACAATACACATATTTTCTTCTATATTTTAATATAATTTCACGTATTGTGCAACCGCAAATTTATTGATGATTATTCGTTACTGTTCACACACGTTACTGTTCACTCCGTTCTCAGTAACATAGCCAAAATTCATTCCAGATTGCCTGCGGCAATGGAATTTTGGCTTGTATGTCTCGGGATTTTGGCATATTCATGCCAAAACACCTCGCGGGATAGTGGTGTGTGAACTGTAACTATTCTACTCCCAGAACCTCACCTGTTAATGTATGTTCTTCCAGGAACTCTTCAGCTTTTACAGTAATGATGTCATTCACACTGTAGTTGTCCTGTTTTTTCACTGCTGTTTTAATATATTCCATACTGTGGCCGATATACCACTGCTCTCCGTTAATCTCTACTTCTTCCTCAAGAAGTACTTTCAGTTCACCGCCGAGCATGGATTTCTCATATTCTCTCGCATGCTGTTCATTTAAAGCAAGCATCTTGTCACTTCTGACCGCTTTCTGTGCTTCAGTGAGCTGTCCGGACATGGCTGCAGCCTTTGTTCCATGGCGGCGGGAATATTTGAAAATATGAGTTTCATAAAAATGAATGCTCTCTACGAAATCATAGGAATCCTGAAAATCTTCTTCTGTTTCCATCGGAAAACCAACGATCACATCTGTGGTAAGTGCAGGATTTCCCAGATATTTTCTCAGAAGCCCGCATTTCTCTGCATATTCTGCGCTTCTGTATCTGCGATTCATTCGCTCCAGTGTGGTATCACATCCGCTCTGCAGGGACAGATGGAAATGCGGACACATTTTCGGCAATGCGGCAATGCTCTGCACAAATTCTTCTGTGATGATTCCCGGTTCCAGGGAGCCCAGACGGATTCGTTCGATTCCTTCTACCTCATGTACTGCCCGGATCAGGGAAAGCAGTGTTTCTTTCTCTTCTGCCGGGAAATCTACACCATAAGAGCTTAAATGAATTCCTGTCAGAACGACTTCCTTGTATCCTTTTGCTGCAAGTGCATGAACCTCATCCATTACATGCGCGATCTTACGGCTTCTGACACGACCTCTTGCATAAGGAATGATACAGTAAGTACAGAATTGATTACAGCCGTCCTGAACTTTGATATATGCGCGTACATGCTCTGCTGTATGATCAATTGCCAGTTCTTCATATTCTTTTGTCTGGTTGATCTTGAGCACATGTTTCTGTTTGGTGTGCTGTTGCTCATATTCCTCGAGTACCTGGACAATATTTCCCTTCTGATTGTTTCCAAGGATCAGGTCTACAGCCTCATCTTTATCCAGTTTCCCTTCATCTGTCTGTACATAACATCCGGCTGCGATCACGATAGCATCCGGGTTCATTTTCTTTGCTTTGTGCAGCATCTGTCTGGATTTACGGTCTGCAATGTTGGTTACTGTACAGGTATTAATCAAATATACATCAGCCCCCGGTTCAAAAGGTACGATCTCGTAGCCCGCTTCTTCCAGAAGCTGCTGCATGGCTTCTACTTCATAGGCGTTTACTTTACATCCTAAGTTGTGAAGTGCAACTTTTTTTCCCATTCTTTCCTCCTAATTGATTTTTCTGTTTTTATAATTCTATACCTGCATACTCATTTTCTGTAGTCTGGACTTTGTATACATGCTGACATTTCGAAAACTTATATGCTTACAGAATAGATTTTGTTTTCGCTTTAGTTATTGTTCATTTTCTACAAAACAGTCTGATATTTTAGCACTGTTCTACATTTTCACTAAATCTTTCTGGAAATTTTATCCGTTTTCACCTTGACTTTTATGGTCTCTGCCGTTAAGATGAAAACTGTAAGCTGACAGATAATCAGGTCAGCAAATAACTATTATTAAGGGAGGTTCTCATAATGAAAACAGTTAAAATTTCACTGAACTCTATCGATAAAGTGAAAGCGTTCGTTAATGAAATCAGCAAATTCGACTGCGATTTCGATTTAGTATCCGGAAGATATGTAATCGACGCAAAATCTATCATGGGTATTTTCAGCCTTGATTTATCCAAACCAATTGATTTAAACGTCCACGCTGATGGCGCTGCTCTTGATACCGTTATGGCAATCGTAGGCAAATACGTTACAGAATAATTTTTTCGCAGTCATTGAGGAACTGTTTACCAGTTCCTCTTTTTTTGTATACCAGAGTTTCAAGTTCAAACATAAGGAAGTAGCGTCAGCAGATTCCGAATGTTTGTAATCGATATTAATCAATCTCAATAATCTCAACAGTCTCCAGCGCTGTCTTCATGAGTTCGTCAATTTTTTCTTCCAGTTTTGTTTCAGAACGGTGGATCACGTTCAGGTTTGGTTTGGTAACCGGATGTTTTGCCACGAAAATAGTACAACAGTCTTCGAATGGCTGAATGGATGTTTCATAGGTTCCGATTTCCCAGGATCTTTCTACGATTTCCTGTTTGTCGAATCCGATAACCGGACGGTATACAGGGAGTGTGCAGACTTCGTTTGTTGCTGCAAGGCTCTGCAGGGTCTGGCTGGCAACCTGACCGATGCTCTCTCCAGTGATCAGACCGAGACATCTGCTTTCTTTTGCGAAATGCTCTGCAATACGCATCATGTAACGACGCATAATGATAGTCAGCTCATCGTGCGGACACTGGTCGTAAATATAGAGCTGGATATCTGTGAAGTTCACTACATGAAGGCGGATTGGTCCACTGTATTTTGCTACCTGTTTTGCCAGATCTACAACTTTCTGTTTTGCTCTCTCGCTGGTGTATGGCGGAGCGTGGAAATATACAGCGTCAATTTTAACGCCACGTTTTGCGATCATGTATCCTGCTACCGGGCTGTCGATGCCGCCTGAAAGAAGAAGCATGGCTTTTCCGTTTGTGCCGATCGGCATTCCGCCTGCGCCCTTGATAGTCTGGGAATATACATAAATCTTGTCTCTGATTTCCACAGAGAGAGTCAGATCCGGTTCATGTACATCTACACTTGCATCCGGGAATTCATCCAGAATGCGGCCGCCCAGTTCTGCGCTGACTTCCATGGATGTGATCGGATAGGATTTCTTTGCTCTTCTTGTATATACTTTAAAGCTTCCGCTGTAGTTTGGATGACAGTTTTTCATATAAGAAACTACGTCCTTTGCCATCTGCTCGAATCCCTGATCTTCGTAGATCACTACAGGGCAGATTCCAACAATACCGAATACATGCTGCAAGGCTTCTACAGTTTCATCATAGTCATACTGCTCCGGGCAGAATACATAGATTCTTCCCTGTTCTTTCTTTACTTCAAACTCACCTTCTACTTTGGAAAGGGCGATGTTCATCTGCTTTACAAGGGCATCCTCGAACATGTATCTGTTCTTACCCTTGATAGCGATTTCTGCGTATTTTATCAAAAATGCGTGAAATATCATTTGTTTCTCCTTCTCTTATTTTATGGAATTGCTATAATAATTATCTGCGCGCATAGCGTTTCAGCATTGGAAGTACTTCGTTCAGAACTTCCAGGCAGTAATCAACTTCTTCGAAAGTATTCTCCTCTGAAAAGCTGATACGTACGGTATTCTCAATCTGTGCGTTACTCATTCCCATTGCTGAAAGTGTTGCACTTGGTTTTCTCTTGTGACTGGAGCATGCGCTTCCTGCTGATACATAAATATTTCTGTCCTCTAATGTGTGAAGCAGTACCTCGCTTCTGATTCCCAGAAAGCTGACGCTTAAAATATGAGGTGCACCCTCTCTGACAGGCATTCCATTGATCACTACATCATTCATCTTAGAAAGTCCCTCTGCCATACGTTCTTTTAACTGATAGAGATGCTCTGCTTTCTCGTCAAAGTTCTGGTACATCATCTTCGCTGCAACACCAAGTCCTGCGATTCCCGGTACGTTGTCTGTTCCGGAACGCATGCCGTTCTGCTGGCCGCCGCCAAGAATGAGAGGCTGCACTTTTGCCTTGCTATTGATGTACAGGAATCCAACTCCTTTTGGTCCATGGATCTTATGTGAGCTGACAGACAGAAGATGGATATTCCATTTCTTCGGATAAATACGATATTTACCGAATGCCTGGATCGCATCTACATGATACAGCGCCTTCGGACACTTTTCCTGGATCATGGCACCGATTTTCTCTACAGGCATAACCGCACCGGTCTCATTATTTACCATCATTGTAGATACGAGAATGGTATCCGGCCTTAATGCTTTCTCCAATGCGTCAAGTTTTACTACTCCATGCCCGTCTACAGGAAGAATGGTCACTTCAAATCCCTGTTCCTGCAGAAAAGCTACCGGCTGGCTGACTGCAGCATGCTCTACTGCAGTTGTGATAATGTGATTACCGCTTCGTTTGTTGGCAAGCGCACCACCGATCAGAGCCAGGTTGTTTGACTCTGTTCCGCCGGAAGTGAACAGGATTTCTTTTTCTGTTACTTTCAGTATCTGTGCCAACGTTCTGGCAGATTCTTTGACATACCCTTCTGCGTCTACACCTTTCTGGTGCATGGCAGATGGATTTCCAAAATCTTCCATCATTGTTTTTACCACGATGTCCTTTACTTCTTCAAAGCAACGGGTCGTGGCTGAATTATCAAAATATGCTTCCATTTTTGTTCTCTCTTGTTTCTGTTATTCATTTTCCAACTGGAACATCAGAACTGAAAGAATCGCAAGTCCTGCTGTCTCAGTTCTGAGGATTCGTCTTCCAAGTGTAATCGCATGGGCACCTGCTTCCAGTGCCTTTGCTACCTCTTCTTCCTCGAATCCACCCTCCGGTCCGATAAAGATACCGACAGACTGTCCAGGCTTAATCTCGCTGAGGATTTCTCTGGTTTCTTTCATTCCTTTGGCAAGTTCGTACGGGATCAGTTTTACATCTAACTGTTTCGCAAATTCCAGTGCCTGTTTGTAGGTCATTACTTCATGGATTTCCGGGATCAGCATTCGCTTGGACTGCTTTGCTGCACTCTCTGCGATCTGCTGCCAGCGAACCACCTTCTTTGCTGCCTTCTTAACATCCAGTTTCACCACACATCTCTTTGTCTCTACCGGGATTATAGAAAAAGCTCCCAACTCTACTGCTTTCTGGATGATCAGTTCCATCTTGTCTGCTTTCGGCAGTCCCTGGAAAAGATAAAGCTTATTTGGCAGCTCATATTCCGGCTCCTGTGCATAGAGGATATGCAGCAGAACCTCATCCTCTCCCAGTTCTTCAATCTGGCAGTGGTATTCTTTATCTCCTCCGTCACTGATCCACACATCCTCCCCACATTTCATGCGGAGAACGTTTTTAATATGATTTACATCCGTCCCATTGATGTGGATACGGTGTGCCTCTTCCTCAATCTGATAAGGCTCCACAAAAAAACGCTGCATAAGATCAGTCCTTTCTTGCTGTTACGGAAACCCACTCGCCCTGATGTGTTACTTCTACGACCGTCAGGCCTGCTGCTTTTACTGCCTCCACTACAACTTCTTCTTTCACATCAAGAATACCGGAAGTAATGTAGTAAGCGCCTTTTTTCATCTGGTTTACAATTACCGGTGTCAGAGGGATCAGAACATCTGCAAGGATATTTGCTGTTACGATATCATATTTTTCATATCCTGCCTGATCCTGAATCGCTTTATCGTCAATGATGTTTCCGATCACCATATCAAAAGTTTCATCCACGATCTGGTTTGCTTCTTTATTCTCTGCAACTGCAGGAACTGCACATGGATCAAGGTCTGTTCCCAGTACATGTTTCGCACCAAGTTTCAGGGCAACGATACCAAGGATACCGCTTCCGGTTCCTACGTCAAGCATCTCTGTATCCGGTGTTACATATTTCTTTAACTGGCGAATCACAAGCTGAGTAGTCTCATGCATACCTGTACCGAAGGCTGTACCCGGATCAATGTGGAGGATCATCTTGTCTTTATCCTCTGCTTTTACTTCTTCCCATGACGGTACGATAAGGATATCATCTACATAGAACTGGTGGAAATACTGTTTCCAGTTATTAATCCAGTCCTTGTCCTCTGTCTGAGATTCTTCAATGGTAGCTTCCCCGATGTCCATAAAATTCTTCAGGTCATCTAATGCTTCACGAACATCTTTCAGGATTGCTTCTTTGTCTGCATCTTCTTCCAGATAAAAATTCAGATAGGCAATGCCGTCATCTGCTGGTCCTTCCGGCATAATATCTACAAACATCTGAGCCTTGTCTTCCTCAGTCAGAGGCTGTTTGTCCTGAATTTCCACGCCTTCAATGCCGACTTCTGCAAGTGTGCTGATAACGATATCTTCTGCTTCTGTTTTCGTTTTTACTGTAAAACGGTTCCACTTCATGTAATTGTCTCCATTTCTTTATGTTATATAATTAACTATTATCATCCAAAAATATGTCTGACCCATTCTCTGTTACTCTGCAGCTATTCCCATAATGCAGCATCTCACCACATCCAGTCAATTCTTATTTGCCCACCGACTGCATGCTTCACTTATTTTTTCAAAAAAATGTCTGAATATCTCGTGGCGGTTTCCTTTGCTGTAAAATCTCCACGCCAATTCTACCAGTGCAACTCCGGCAATGGCATCCACCAGATAATGCTGTTTAAGCACCTGGGTAGAAATAATGATCAGTATTGCAAAAATCAGTGAAAAATGCTGATACCATTTTGGAATATTCTCTGATTTACTGACTCCGCGCCAGCTCAGCCAGCTTACATAACAATGGATTGACGGAAATAAGTTAGACGGACTGTTTCCACCATCCATGAGATAAACAAACTTAAGCATCTGCTGGGACCATGTAGTTCCTGCAATCTCAGGTCTGACATTGGTAGTTGGCAAAACCAGAAAAATAATAAAACATGTAATATGAACAGTCAGATCAGTTGCCACAAACCGATAAAATCCATCTTTTCCTCTCTGTGCAGCCAGAATATAATTCACTGCCCAAAAAGGAAATGCCAGAATATAAATCCAGATAAACTGTGGTATTAACGGCACTGTCCTGTCCAGTGACATGGTAAAATCAAAATGATATCTGTCTGCTGTCAGTACTCCGCTTCCCCAGTAAATAAGACAGTTTAATACAAAAATGCTTATCAGCGGCAAAATTACCCATACAGGGAGATACTTCTCCCGAAAAGCTGCGATCTTCTCTGTTTTTGTCAAATATCTCTCCATTTCTCAGGAAACTTTTATTCCTGTCTGTTCATCTGATTTTTACCGTTACTCTTCAATATACACGACTATACAAAAAAAGAAAAGAGGGTAAACCTCTTTTCTTTAATTTTCTTTTATAATTAATCCTCAAAAGTCTCTTTTAATTTATCCATGAAACTCTTTTTCTTCTTTTCCGGTTTTTCAAAATCATCAGAATCTTTTGATTTCGGACGGTTACCACACGCCTCATCGAATTTGCGCAGTGCTTCTTTTGCTTCTTCGTTGAGGTTTGTAGGAACCTGCACAACGAAAGTCACATAATGATCGCCACGTACATTCTTGTTTCTCAGAGACGGTACACCTTTTCCCTTCAGACGGATCCTTGTGTCTGTCTGAGTTCCGGGTTTCACTTCATATTCAACCTCTCCATCCACTGTGTTGATACGTACAGTACCGCCCAGTGCTGCCTGCGCGTATGTAAGAGGCGCAGTAGAGAAGATATTCATATCCTGTCTCTGGAAGATCGGATGACGTGCAACATTTACTTCTACAAGCAGATCGCCTCTCGGACCTCCGTTTGTACCCGGTTCACCCTTCTCACGGATGCGGATGCTCTGACCATTGTCAATACCTGCAGGTACAGATACCTGAATCTTCTTTCTTGAAGACGTATATCCGGTTCCGCGGCAGGAAGTACATTTATCCTTGATGATCTTACCTGATCCATGACAATCCGGACAAGTCTGTACATTACGCACCATTCCAAACATGGACTGCTGTGTATAAACAACCTGACCTTCTCCATGACATTTCGGACAGGTTACCGGTGAAGTACCCGGCTTCGCACCTGTTCCATGACAGGTGGTACACTCGTCTTTCAGTACGATCTCCAGTTCCTTCTCACAGCCAAAGACAGCTTCTTCAAAAGTAATATTTACGCGTGCGCGGAGATTAGCTCCCTTCATCGGACCATTATTGGCACGTCTGCTTCTGCTGCCGCCACCAAATAAATCGCCGAAAATATCGCCGAAGATATCACCCATATCAGCACCGTTAAAATCAAAACCTCCGAAGCCGCCGCCGGCACCTCCGCCACCGTTTTCAAAAGCCGCATGGCCAAACTGGTCATACTGTTTTCTCTTCTCCGGATCGCTTAAGATGGTGTAAGCCTCTGTTGCCTCTTTAAATTTCGCCTCAGCCTCTTTATCTCCTGGATTTACATCCGGGTGATACTTCTTGGCCAGCTTACGATATGCTTTTTTAAGTGTTGCGTCATCGGCGCTTTTGTCCACGCCTAAGACTTCATAATAATCTCTCTTATCAGCCATGATTTTAATCCTATACCCGTTTTATTTATAACACAACTATTCAGTGAGAGAGACTCTCCCACTGAACAGTTATTATTGATATTTCCGTTGCAAATCTCTGCTTTTACAGAAATGTCACATTATACTTCTTTGTAATCAGCATCTACAACATCATCGTTGTTTCCTGCATCTGTGCTGCCTGCTGCACCGCCGCCCATATTCATGTCCGGTCCTGCCTGGCCGCCTGCCTGCTGTGTCTGCTCATACATTTTAGCGAAAAGCTTCTGAGCACTTTCCATCATCTTCTCCTGAGCAGCTTTGATATCTGCTACCTGAGAATCTGTCATCTCTTCTGCATTTGCAGTCTGAGACAGTAAATCTTTCAGTGCGTTCAGGTCTGCTTCTACAGCAGCTTTATCATTAGCATCGATCTTGTCTCCGGCTTCTTTCAGTGCATTCTCAACCTGGAATACCATGGAATCAGCATTGTTTCTTGTATCGATTGCTTCTTTACGTTTCTTATCCTGTGCTTCAAACTCAGCAGCTTCTTTTACTGCCTTGTCGATATCGGAATCAGACATGTTAGAACCAGCTGTGATTGTGATGTGCTGTTCTTTACCTGTTCCAAGATCCTTAGCAGATACATTTACGATACCGTTTGCATCGATATCAAATGTAACTTCAATCTGCGGAACACCACGACGTGCTGGCGGGATTCCGTCCAGACGGAACTGACCAAGGGATTTGTTGTCTTTTGCAAACTGACGCTCACCCTGTACAACGTTGATATCTACTGCTGTCTGGTTGTCTGCTGCTGTTGAGAAAATCTGGCTCTTTCTTGTAGGAATTGTAGTATTTCTCTCAATCAGTCTTGTTGCGATACCACCCATTGTCTCGATGGACAGTGACAGTGGAGTAACATCCAGAAGAAGGATATCACCTGCGCCTGCATCACCTGCAAGTTTACCACCCTGGATAGAAGCACCAAGTGCTACACACTCATCCGGGTTCAGGTTCTTGCTTGGCTCTTTGCCTGTTAACTGTCTTACTTTATCCTGAACAGCCGGGATACGGGAAGATCCACCAACCAGAAGTACCTGGCCAAGTTCAGATGCTGTGATACCTGCATCTGAAAGTGCACGACGTACCGGTTCTGCTGTCATTTCTACTAAGTCATGTGTTAATTCATCGAATTTAGCTCTTGTAAGGTTCATATCGAAGTGTTTCGGGCCTTCTGCTGTAGCTGTGATGAATGGCAGATTGATGTTTGTAGTTGTTGCGGAAGAAAGCTCTTTCTTTGCTTTCTCTGCAGCTTCTTTTAATCTCTGAAGTGCCATCTTATCATTGCTTAAGTCTACGCCTTCTGCTTTCTTAAACTCTGCAAGCATGTAATCTGTAACTTTCTGGTCGAAGTCATCACCACCAAGACGGTTGTTACCTGCTGTGGAAAGTACTTCGATAACGCCGTCACCGATTTCGATTACAGATACATCGAATGTACCGCCACCTAAATCGTATACCATGATCTTCTGTTCTTTTTCATTGTCAAGACCATATGCAAGAGCTGCTGCTGTTGGCTCGTTGATGATACGTTTTACATCAAGACCTGCGATTTTACCGGCATCTTTTGTTGCCTGACGCTGAGCATCATTGAAATATGCAGGAACTGTGATAACTGCTTCTGTAACTTTCTCACCAAGGTATCCTTCTGCATCTTTTTTCAGTTTCTGAAGAATCATAGCGGAAATTTCCTGTGGGGAATATTTCTTGTCGTCGATTGTTACACGATAGTCAGTACCCATCTCTCTTTTAATGGAAGAGATTGTTCTCTCTGCGTTTGTTACTGCCTGACGTTTTGCAGGTTCACCTACAAGACGTTCTCCTGTTTTTGTGAAAGCGACAACTGATGGTGTTGTTCTTGCGCCTTCTGTATTAGCGATAACTGTTGGCTGTCCGCCTTCCATTACGGCTACACAGCTGTTTGTTGTACCTAAGTCAATACCAATGATTTTTCCCATAATCTTGTTCCTCCTGTTTATTTTCAACTAGATTTGATATATTCTATATTTTCATGTAAATTAGTTGGCTACTTTTACCATACTGTGGCGGACTACGAAATCCTTGTAGGTGTAACCCTTCTGGAATTCTTCTACCACAATATTCTCACCGGCTTCTTCATCCTCCACATGCATTACTGCGTTGTGGAAGTTCGGATCAAATTCCTTACCCACTGCTTCAATCGGTTTCACGCCCAGCTCATCTAATGTGGTGATCAGCTGTTTGTAGATCATCTTCATGCCATCTGCAAAAGAATCTCCTTCAGGTGCCTGTGCAAGACCTCTCTCGAAGTTATCCACAACCGGAAGCATTTTCTCAACTATGTCCTTGGCTCCGATGATATACATGCTGGATTTCTCTTTCTCCGTTCTCTTACGGAAGTTATCGAATTCAGCCATGTTTCGTTTCAGCCTGTCTGTAAGTTCTTCAATCTGCTGTTCAAATTTATCTTTTTCTTTTTTCTTCTTGCCGAAGAAAGAAGTTTTTGATTTGCTGTCTTTCTTGTCATCCTGGGAAGCTTCCTCGTCTCCGTCCTCTACCGGGATTTCCTCTGTTTCTGCTTCGCCGTTCTCTACAACTTCAGGTTCATTCTCAACAGTTTCTTCTGTTACCGGAGTATCTGTTGTCTCTTCTTCCTGAGCTGTGTTCTTTGTTTCTTCTGACACTCTCTATTACCGCCTTTCTAACTCTCTTTCTTAATCAGTTCGTCCAGCTGGACTTTCAAAGCCTTCAGGCTGTCAACTACGTTTGCATAATCCATACGCTTGGGACCGATGATACCGATGGTACCATGCATTCCTTTTCCAAGTTCGTAAGTGGCTGTGACTACACTGCAGTCTTTCATGGTCTGCACCGGCATCTCATCACCAATGTACACCTGAATTCCTGTGTTCTCTGTATCAGACATTCTCTCTTTCACCAGGTCTACCAGATCCTGCTTCTCTTCAAATGCTGAAATCAGCTCGCTCGCTTTGCTTGTGTCTGCAAGCTCCGGATACTTGAAAATGTTGGTTGCTCCTGAAGTATATATCTGCATATCGTCTTCGTCTACCTGGATGGTGTCTGCCACTGCATCAAGGACTGTGCCAACCACAGAGCCATGTACACCTGCCTGTTCTTTCAGGCGGGCAATCATTCCCAGGTTGATATCCTGAATGGGCACCCCATTTAAGTTGGTGTTAAGAAGAAGATTTAATTTCAGGATTGTCTGATCGTCCATCTCCTCATCCAGATTGATGATCTGGTTTCGGATGACATTGTTATCACTCACTACTACTGCCACAAGCTGAAGGGGTGTCACACGGGAAAGCTGGATGAATTTAATCTTGCTTCCGCTGTACTGTGGAACAGAGATCATTGTTGCATAGTTGGTATTGGAGGCAAGTACCTTCGCTACCTGTTTCAACATCTTATCCAGTTTGTCGGTTTTCTCGATCATGAGATCTTTGATTTCCTGAACCTCTGATTCCTTTTCTCTCATCAGCTCGTCTACGTAGAGGCGATAACCTTTATCAGAAGGAATTCTTCCGGCTGAGGTGTGGGGCTGTACGATATATCCCATATCTGTCAGGTCTGACATCTCATTCCGGATGGTGGCAGAGCTTACATTTAAATCTGCAAACTTGGAAATGGTCCGGGAACCCACCGGTTCGCCTGTTTCCATGTAGGTTTTGATGATGGCTTTTAGTATTTTCTTTTTACGATCATCTAATTCCTGATCCATGAAGTTCCACTCCTTTACTGCCTTTGTTTTTGGTTTGTTAGCACTCATGTTTTAGGAGTGCTAACACCTTATGCTCATAAGATAGCACTCTTGATTTGGTTTGTCAATATTATTTTGTGAATTTTTTGTTATTTTATGAACAATAGGGGTTATTAAGATTATGTTATAGAAAGGGACGCGGGGAGAAATTATTAATATTGCGTGCGGTTTCGGACGCTAAGAGATACTAAGTCTGCAGAAATCTGCTAAAGGCATGAGCCGGCTTATCAAACTCGCTCCGTCGCAGACTCCGCTCAGACAGGTGATGCAGCCGGCTCATAACGCAGATTTCTGCAGACTAAGTATCTCTAAGCATCCTGCAAATGCACACAATATTAATAATTTCTCCCCGCTGGCTGTTCAGGACGATCATATAGGCGGGGCTCTCGCCTTGGAGGCGAATCGCCTCTTCTATAGCAATCCTCGTAAATAATGCATTTAAGGCAGTTCAGCAGAGTGCAAAAGGCAATGAAGATATCTGACGCAGGATTTCACACTCTGATGGGCTGGATTAAGAAACATTATTTGTCTAAAGTATCCAGGTTCTTTTTCAGGTCGATCATTTTATCGCGGAGTTCGGCGGCCTGTTCAAAGTTGAGGTCTGCGGCTGCGGCACGCATTTGTTTTTCTACCTGGGCGATGAGTTTGGTGAGTTCTTTGCGGGTCATGGACTCTGGGTCTTTCTGGAGTCGGACTTCGGTTTCAGCTACTGCTTTGGATACGGCTATAAGGTCGCGGACTGCTTTTTTGATAGTAGTCGGAGTAATTCCGTGTTCTTTGTTATAGGCTTCCTGGATGGTTCGGCGGCGGTTGGTTTCGGTGATGGCTTTGTGCATGGAATCGGTCATGTTGTCTGCGTACATGATTACATGGCCTTCACTGTTTCGGGCAGCTCGTCCGATGGTCTGGATGAGGGAGGTTTCGGAACGGAGGAAACCTTCTTTGTCTGCATCCAGGATTGCTACCAAGGTGATCTCCGGGATGTCCAGGCCTTCTCGAAGGAGGTTGATTCCTACCAGTACATCAAAGACATCCAGACGCATATCACGGATAATGCGGGCACGTTCTAAGGTATCGATATCGGAATGGAGATAACGGACTCTGATTCCTACTTCTTTCATATATTCTGTCAGGTCTTCTGCCATTCGTTTGGTGAGAGTGGTAATCAGGATTTTGTGTTTCTTTGACACTTCTTTGTTTACTTCTCCGATCAGATCATCGATCTGGCCTTCAATAGGGCGGACTTCTACTTTCGGATCCAGAAGTCCGGTTGGACGGATGATCTGTTCTGCACGGAGAAGTTCATGATCATACTCATATTGTCCCGGAGTGGCAGATACAAACATGACCTGATCCAGTTTGGATTCGAATTCCTCGAAGCTTAAGGGGCGGTTATCTTTGGCTGAAGGAAGCCGGAATCCGTAGTCTACCAGTGTCTGCTTCCTGCTCTGGTCACCGGCGTACATTCCTCCTACCTGAGGTACTGTGATATGAGATTCATCTATAATAAGTAAGAAGTCATCTCCAAAATAGTCCAGCAGTGTGTATGGCGGCTGTCCGGGCTTTAATCCTGACAGATGTCTGGAATAATTTTCGATTCCTGAACAGAATCCGGTTTCTTTCATCATTTCAATGTCGAAATTGGTGCGTTCTGAGATTCGCTGGGCTTCCAGAAGCTTGTCTTCGCTTTTGAAATACTCTACACGTTCTTTTAATTCTTCTTCTATTGCTACAGCTGCTCTCTGGATCTGTTCTGCTGGCACTACATAGTGGGATGCAGGGAAGATGCTGATATGAGAACGCTGGCATTTGATTTCTCCTGTCAGTACATCAATTTCTGAAATACGGTCGATCTCATCTCCGAAAAATTCTACTCTCACAGCTGTATCGGAGCTGTTGGCAGGAAAAATTTCCAAAGTATCTCCACGGACACGGAAGGTGCTTCGGTGGAAGTCCATCTCATTTCTGGTGTACTGAATGTCGATCAGTTCCCGGATTACCTCATCCCGGTCTTTGGTCATTCCCGGACGCAGAGAGATCATCATGTCAAAGAATTCCTGAGGGGAACCCAATCCGTAGATACAAGAAACGGAGGAAATGACCACTACGTCTTTCCGCTCTGACATCGCGGCTGTGGCAGAGAGACGGAGTTTGTCAATCTCGTCATTGATGGAGGAGTCTTTGGCAATATAGGTGTCTGAAGACGGGACATAAGCCTCCGGCTGATAGTAGTCATAATAGGAGACAAAATATTCCACTGCGTTCTCAGGGAAGAATTCTTTCATCTCACCGTAAAGCTGCGCCGCGAGAGTTTTGTTGTGGGCGAGGATGAGGGTTGGTTTGTTTAGCTGGGCGATGACGTTCGCCATGGTAAATGTCTTGCCGGAACCGGTGACACCCAGTAAAGTTTCGAACTGGTTGCCTTCTTTAAAGCCTCTGACCAGACGTTCAATTGCCTGAGGCTGATCTCCAGTTGGCTTGTACTCGGAATGCAATTCAAAATGATCCATAATATTCTCCTGTTTTAATCAAATTTCACTTATCAAAAATTGAAATATGTTTAATATGGTTATATTTTCAGTATATCATCCCATATAAAAAAAGTACAGAGCAAGCGAATACCTGTTCTGTACTTTAACGTGTCGCGTTACTGTTCACTCTGGCTGCCTAAAACCGAACAAATAGTCTTCTCAACTTTTTCTGCATCAACAGGCTTTGCAATATGTCCGTTCATTCCTTTTGCCAGTGCCTTTTTTCTGTCTTCCTCAAAGGCATTGGCTGTCATGGCTATGATTGGAATAGTGGCTTTGTCTTTATCTGACAGTCCGCGGATCATCTCAGTTGCCCTGTAGCCGTCCATGTTCGGCATCTGGATATCCATAAGGATCAGGTCATAGGTGCCTGCCGGTTTCTGTTCTATCCTTGACACACATTGAACTCCATCCTCAACACGGTCAACTATAAGTCCCATATCCTCCAGGATAAACTCTGCGATTTCTGCATTCAGATCATTATCCTCTGCAAGCAAAATATGTTTTCCGCTGATCCTGGTTTCATCCATATCTGAAAATTTTTCCGTAGCCCGTTCATAGTAACTCTTATCAGCAATCCTGTATTCCAGGGTAACTGTAAATTTACTTCCTTCTCCCTGCTTACTTTCTACTTCAATAGTTCCGTACATCATATCAATATACTTCTTTATGATCGGCATTCCCAGACCTGTTCCCGCAATCTTTCCGTCTGTTGTATTTCGTTCCCTGGCAAAAGCCTCAAAGAGAGATGGAAGGAATTCTTCGCTCATTCCGATACCTGTATCAATTACCTGAGTCCGTATCCGCACATAGTCTTTCCTGTCACAGTCAAGCTCTGTGATCCTTATGGTAACTCTTCCCCCTGAAGCTGTATATTTTACCGCATTACTGATCAGATTGAGGAAAATTTCCTTGTTCTTCGTCTCATCGCAGATTACGTGCTCATGCTTGACATCGTATTCCATCTTAAGGTGAATACATTTTTTCTCCGCTTCCGCCTGGAAAATTTTGTAAATTCCCTGATAAATATCTCTGATTTTCACATAATCTTCATCCAGTTCCACCTTACCGCTTTCAATCCGGGCCATGTCCAGCACATTATTGATAATAGACAGAAGCAGATTTCCGGACTGTTCCATCTTCTCCTGATAATCCAGAAGTTTCGGATCAGTCAGTTCCCTTTTTATCAGCTCACTGTATCCCAGCAGGGCATTCATGGGTGTCCGGATATCGTGAGACATATTGAAAAGGAAATCTGATTTGGCGGCATTGGCCTTTTCTGCCTGAATCTGGGCTTTTCTCGCTTGTATCAGCAGATAAACTATAATCCACACAATAATCAAGACCACACTTACAAACCAAATGGAAACTACCCACAGATTATCCTTTATGTATTCTGCCAGAGTAACCTTGCCAGGTGCGTTTTCATATACGCAAAACTGACTGGAAAGTCTGGAATCAGGCAGAGTCTGAATGGTTTTGTTCAGGATATTCATTAATGTTGTGTTTTCCCTGGTGACCGCAAAGCAGGAAGCGCCGGATTTCGTAAGAAAAATACTGCGCATTTTGCTGTCCTCCAGTGTCTTTAATGACTGTCCTGCCTTCGCAACAAAGCAGTCTGCCTCTCCACTTTGAACTGCTTTATCGGCCTCAGCAGATGAGTCATATTCCTTTATTTTCCAGAAAGGATAGTTAAAAGAAATATACCACTTCCCCAGCAGGTTATTCCTGCTCACTGCTACTGTATTCTCTTTATTTTCATCAAACTTCTTAACACCGGTGAGTACTGCAACATTGACTTCAAAAACAGTATTTGACAATATAACATCGTTTTGCTCAGCTTCATATGGATTCTGATTCATATGAAAAATCATATCAATCCTGCTATCCTTTAATGCCTGCAGTTCTTCCTCCTGAGAATCAAAGCCTGTCAACTGAAATTCTATGTTTTTTTCTCCCAGACAGCCAGAAGCCAGACTAATATAATCGTTAATAATTCCTACCGGTTTCTCTGACTCCGTATCCACAAGGCTGATACCCACATCATTTTTCAGATATCCAATCCGGACCGCCCCATGCTGTTCCAGCCAGTTCTGCTCCTCATCCGTAAGAGTTTCAAGGGAATTTGCGGAGAGATACCTTTTATAAAGATCGTCTTTATAAAAAGGATTCTCCCTCTCTATCTTCTGCATTACCTGATCCAGCTCTTCTTTCAGATCCGGGCGTTTTTTGCTGACTGCAAAATAGTTATAGGAGCCACCAATCAGAATAGCTGGTGAAATATCGTCTCTTTCCCACTGTGGAGATTCATTTAAAACAAATCCGTCAATTTCATGATTTTTCAATTTCTGACGAATATCATCTGCACCGGTAATATCAACCTGCTGCGTGTTCACTCCATGACTTTTCTCCCACTCATGGAACATTTCGGCAGGAAGTGCATTCGGCAGCATACCGATTCTTTTTCCATTTAATGTAGTCAGATCTGAAGTGGAGATATCTGTATTAGAAGTATCCACATACAGGTAATATTTATCCTCTCCCATAGGCAATTCTGAAAAAAGCATGGAAGTGGAACGTTCCTCTGTATAGGAAATGCCTCCCAGCAGATCGATCTGTCCATTTTTCAGCATACTCATCAGTTCTGCCCAGCTTCCCTCCACATATTCATATTTCCATCCGGTATGCGCAGCTACTGCCTGCTGGTATTCGTAGCTGTAGCCTCTCCTCTGACCGTCTGCTTCTGTGGTATTATAAGTTCCCTCATACCAGCCTACTCTGACTGTTTTGGATTTTGCTTCCTCTGCTGATACAGGAAGGGGAAGCACAGTAATATATAAAATAAGGCATAATAAAATGCAGATATGTCTCTGTACATTTAACTTAAACTTTTTCATATAACTTTCTCCAAATGATTTTGTGTCTGTCCGGTGAAGATATCTCAACAGATTATTGCCTTTTTCATTTACTTCACCCGAGTTATGGAAACATGTATCATGCTTCTGCAGATATCATACCTTATTTTCCGTCATTGCAACAGCCCTATATTTATTTTTTATACTCATTTTTCAGTTTTCAGATAATCTTTCCCTGCCAAAATTCAATGCCTATAGCAATTCCATAAAATAATGCAATCAAGACAGTTCAGCAGTGTGCGAAGGACAAGAAAGATACCTGCAGGATAATTTTTTTATTTCAAGGCAGAGAAAAGAGATTCAGCAGTGGCATAATCATTTGTACGCAAAGTATTAAAGTTACTATTTATTTGAATTTCGTATACAGAAAAAAGCAGCCCACTGTGTCCGTTGCTATCCGCGACCTGGAAATTGAATTCGGCATCAGCCTTTTTTATAGAAAAGGAAACAGACTGATCCTTACTGAAGAAGGCGAAGAGCTTTATAACAAAGCCACTTACATTCTTCAATACTGCAACGAGCTTCAAGCAGATTACTCCAGTATGGCGAGAGTGAAGCCTCCTCTTCGTATTGGGATCCCGCCTATGCTGAGCACCGTCTTTTTCCCTGAGCTTCTCACCGCATTTCACCGGCGATATTCGGAAATTGCTGTTGTTCTGAAGGAATATGGCTCTGTCCATGCCTGCAATCTGGTACAGGATGACACTCTGGATCTGGCTCTGGTAAATATGGAACAGTATAATATTGATAAGTTTAACAAGGCTCTACTATGAAAGCAGTAATACAAAAGTAGTAACTGTGACATCTGATGGTGTAATCAAAGCTATGAGAAAGGGAAACTGTAAGATATGGGTATATGCACAGAATGGTGTATATAAAGTGATTACAGTTACAGTAAAATAATTTTTATGTGCGCATCAGTTTTACGGCTGATGCGCATATTTTTATGACCACATGAGGTCATGCATATTGGAGTCAGACTCCACGAAATACCGATATGTTCAAACACACTCCAAAAGATAGTCAAATGAATAGTTTGATATCAGAAATCCATTGCAGATTGTCCAGAGATACCATAACGATTGAGCTCCGAAAAATATATATAAAAATTTTATATATGTATTGACATTGTGGTAGCATCGAAGTATAGTATATGTAAAATTTATATATATAAATATTTTACATATATACCAGGAGGTGATTCTATGTATTTTCCGGTATCAGCATTATTGATTGAATATATGATACTGTCAGTGGTAGAAAGCAGGGATTCTTATGGCTATGAGATCAGTCAGACAGTGAAGAAGGCTGCTGACATTAAAGAATCTACGCTCTATCCCATATTGAAGAAGTTACAAATTGCAGGATATCTGACTACCTATTCGCAGGAGTATCAGGGAAGAAAGAGAAAATACTATTCCCTTACAGAAGAAGGCAAGGCACAGATTGCATATCTGAGCAATGAATGGCAAATCTACAAAGACACTGTAGATGGGATTATTGAAGGGAGGATAAGAGGTTGAGCAAAGAGGAATATTTAAACCAGCTGCATAAATATCTGCGGAAGCTTCCGAGACAGGACTATGAAGATGCAATGGAATATTTTACCGAGTATTTTCAGGAGACAGATGAGGAAGGAGCAGAAGAACTGATGAAAGAACTTGGTACGCCGAAGGAGGCTGCCAGAGAACTGATGGCGAATCTTCTGAATAAGAAAATAGAAGATCATCAGAATTATGAAACAGATGGACAGACCAGAGCAGAACAGAAAGGTTCCGGAAAACATGTGGTATGGATAGCGCTATTGGTATTATTTGCAGCACCGGTAGGAGCTCCGCTTCTGGCAGCGTTTGCTGCAGTCGTTCTTGCATTAGTTGTGTGTGTATTTGCAATTTTGTTATGTGTAGTTTTATTTACGGCATGTCTGGTGCTTATTGGCGGGAAAATCCTTATCCGCGGTATACTGGCAGTTCCGTTTTCTATGAGCGGTTTTGCAATGCTTACAGGAAGTGGGCTGTTGGCTGTGGGCGCTGGCATCCTTGGTGTACTGTTGTGCGTATATCTATGTAAATGGAGCAGCATGCTGATTGCGAAGCTGGTACGCCGGATCACAGGCAGAAAGAGAGAGAGGTTAGAACGATGAAAAGATGGGCAAAGGCATGGCTTGCAGTAGGAGTCGGATGCTGTGTATGTGGTGCAGCTTTGACGGGCATCGGTGTTGCGAGCGGTGGAAGTAAATATGTGAAATCAGCAGATTTAAACAAAATGGATGGAGCTGCAAAAAAAAGCGATAATGAGATGGTTCTTGAGAAAACAAAGCTTGATGATTTCGACTCAGCAGACATCTCCATGACAGATATGAATTTGCAAGTAGTCAGTTCAGATGATCAGTACTGTTATATTTCTTATCGGGCATCCGATCAGAAAAAGGATCCGATCAGTTATCAGGTAAAGGATGGTAAATTAAGGATTCAGGAAAATAACAATGATGGGAAGACTTATTATCATGTTGATATCGGATTTTTGTCGGGTCTTTTGGGTGAAGGAACACTTACTACAGATGAAAATGTGGTAACAATTTACGTGCCGGAAGGTCAGAAATGGAAGCTTGCAGATATTAAATCGGATATGAGCAATATATTGCTGAATGGATGCGAAATCGAAAATGGAGCCGTTCAGACGGATTCAGGAGATGTATTTTTTAAAAATTGCGATTTCAATAATCTGAAAGTGAAAACGGATATGGGTGATCTTTGTTTTATTGGTAAAGAAGACGTGATGCGCACATGGAACATACAGGTGAATACTGATATGGGAGATATCAATGTAGATGATGCGCTGACCGGTAAGATGGTGGAAGACCAGGATGACTGTGATCTTTCTTACACACAAAAAGGAACGGGCGGAAATCTGGTGATCCAGACTGACAGTGGAAATATAAGGCTGAAGTGCAGATAACGTTACTGTTTACTTCAGTTATGATACAGGGAATTCTTGGTGCATTCTGCGTCAGAGTGCCGGTATCTTACATTATGAGTATCCAGCCGAATATCTCTCTGTTCCATATCGGGCTGGCAACACCGATGTCCTCTATATTACAGTTGATTCTCTGTGTTGGATTTATGCTCTGGTTAAGAAAAAAAGGAATGCTGAATGATTTTTCAAACACACTCTAATACGCTCATTCTTTTTGACTGAAAAATTCTATCTAATCATAAAATATAAATAAACATATCAGGGTCAGAAGTTTCCAAAATCTCATCGTATAAACACGAATAATCTAAGAATCTTCTGACCCTGATATTTATTTGCGTTCTACAATATGATAGTAAGAACGCGCCGTCATAAGATAAATCAACCCATACACAACAGCAAAAATCAGAACTGTTCCCGCCGTACATCCAATAAACAGCTTCGTATTTGTCATTCCAAAGAGCAGGAGCATTCTTCGGATCATTGGAAATGCCATGGTAATATGAAGCATTGCCATTAACAGCGGGAGAAAAAATACCATCAGAATCTGTCTGCGGACAGAACTTCTGACCTCCCGGCGGCTTAATCCAACCTTCTGCATGATCTCAAATCGTTTCTGATCTTCATATCCTTCAGAAATCTGTTTATAATAAATAATCATAGCTGTTCCCATAAGGAAAAGAGAACCGAGAAGGATTCCGATAAACAAAAGAGAACCATTATCCGCATAATAGGACTCATATTCCTGCTGGCGGATTCCGGAAGTTATCCATGAGTTTTCTGACAGGCCTCCGTTTTTCTTCAAGTCTTTAACAACCTCCATTACCGGGGTTCCAAAATCAATCTTATCTGTCTCCGAACCGGTAATATCCAGACCAAGATGAAGTGTCAGATCCTCTCCCGCAGGAGCAGAAGAAACGCCTTTATACATTTCTGTACGCATCTCATCAAATTTCTTAAAATCTTCATCTGTAACAACCAGCACTGCATTATCACTGACTGCATCTTCGCCACAGGTCAGGGGATTCTTATCCAGCCATTTTTTCACTGTAAATTCTGTCTCATCAACAGTAACTGAATCTTTCTGCACAGCTGAAGGATACCATGCAAAAATTTCACCATCCTTAAGATTTGCAGAAATTCCTGTAAGTCTTTCATATTCTGCCTGATTCAAAAGAGAAAGTACCAGTACCGAATCAGAATTTCGAATAGTATTTGCTGGTTTTATCAGAATCTGATCACCGTTTTTGCTGCATACGATATCCAGATAGATTTCCTCCACAGACTTTTCTACCGGAACTTTATTATCCGCAATAGCTTTTTCAAAAGCCTCTATTGCGGTCTGACATTCATCTTCGCTTATGCTGGTAACAGACATATCAACATCATACGGATAGCGATTCAGCATAATATCATTCATTCCGAAATAAATGGAAACTGTCATGGAAATCATAAGCAGAACACCTGTACTTAGTATACAGATACTTGCCAGACCGATTGCGTTCTGCTTCATTCGATAAAGCATTCCCGATATGCTGATAAAATTTCCAGTCCTGTAATAAAAACTCTTTCTGCGTCGGAGAAACTTCAGAATCACAATACTTCCTGCGGTAAAAAGCAGATAAGTCCCTGCCATAACAAGAATAACAGCAAGAAGAAATATCGTAATTGCCTTGATTGGAGATTCAGTCGTAACCGCAAGGTAATAACCTGCGCCAAGGCAGATAAAACCAATCAATGCCATAAGCCATTTTGCTGCCGGTTCTTTTTCTCCGGTATTATTACCGCGAAGTAATTCTACCGGACGGCTTAAATGAATTTTCGCAAGGTTAAGAAACAGAATCATCAAAAATACGATGCCAAACATGAACAGACAGGTAAAAATCCCCTTTACTGAAATATAAAATCCAAGCACTGAAGGGATATGAAGCAGCTTTAACAGCAAAAGAAGTGCCAGCTTACTTCCAATAATTCCGGCTGCAATACCGCCGGCAAATGAACCTATTGAGGTAATGATCGTTTCAAGAAACATTACGATTCCAATGTGATTTCTTTCCAGTCCAAGAATATTATAAAGACCTATCTCTTTCTGCCTTCTCTTCATCAGAAAACTATTACTGTAGATCAGAAAAATAATACAGAAGATCTCTACGACTATCTCTCCTGTAAACACGATCATACGCACTTCATCCGCCTGACGCACTGCCTGATCCAGTGTCGGGCAGTCACGCAGAAATTCCATCATATAAATCATTGCAATACAGAAAATACAGGTGATTATGTATGGAATATATGTGCTTTTGTTGTTTCGGATATTCTGTTTTGCAAGTCCGGAAAAAATTCCCTTATGCATGCTGCTCACCACCTGTCGTAAGTATCGTAAGCGTATCCGCAATCATCTGATACATTTCCTGACGCGATTTACTGCCTTTGTATATCTGATGAAAAACTTCTCCGTCTTTGATGAAAAGAACTCTGGACGCATGGCTGGCTGCCTGTGCACTGTGTGTGACCATGAGGATTGTCTGTCCCTCTGCATTGATTTCACCAAATACGGAAAGAAGTGCTGATGCCGCCTTTGAATCAAGTGCGCCCGTCGGTTCATCCGCAAGAGTCAGTTTGGGATTCGTGATCAACGCCCTTGCAACAGCAGCACGTTGTTTCTGACCACCGGAAACTTCATATGGAAATTTATCCAGAAGCTCTGTGATCTTAAGAGCCTGCGCAATCGGGCGGATTTTCTGTTCCATCTCACGATAATCTTCTCCTGTAAGAACAAGTGGAAGATAAATATTATCTCTCAGGCTGAAGGTATCCAGCAGATTAAAATCCTGAAAAACAAATCCAAGATTTTTCCTTCGGAATGCTGATATTTCTTTTTCTGTAAGGTATACGATATTTTTTCCTTCCAGAAGAACCTCTCCGGATGTCGGACGATCCAGAGACGCAAGAATATTCAGCAAGGTTGTCTTACCGGAACCAGATTCCCCCATAATCGCGACAAACTCACCTTCCTCTACAGAAAATGTAACATTTGAAAGCGCCTGTACCTTGTTTCCCCGAAACGTGTACTGTATATTTTTTTGATATTTGTAACTTCAAGCAAAGCCATAAATGGGGCTCCTTTCTTTTAATTGATACCGTAAGTATAAGGATTTTTTACGGCTTCTGCCATCGAAACAGGTTACATTATATGAAAAAACCTTACATTTCTGTAAGGTTTCGTGTCACTTAAATATTAGCAGGTTTCCTCTAAAACGTGTAAAAAAACTCTAATACATATTCAAATCGTGAATTAAAAACTTTATCCTCACATGACTGAAGTCACGTGCTTCCAGACGCTTTAGGCGTCAGACTGAATATCGGCGGATACGCCTGTAACTTAGGTGCGCAGTTATGCGCATTTCCCATGCCGGATATGGCATGTTCCCACATTACAGGTAATCCACTGTATATCTGCCTGTATCTATGCTGCTTTTAAGCGTTCCATTTCTGAATGGAGTTTCCTCAGATCTGCATAGACGCATGAGGTTCTACGCTTTACAGGAGGGACTTTTGCCTCCAGTAAAGACCTTTCCGTTGCCGGAAGGGGTTTCAAAAG
>NZ_JADPGO010000031.1:0-45087 GCF_015668165.1 Blautia sp. 1001283B150304_161114_C9
CGTTTTACTGTTTTTTGGTTTATTCAACCGTTCTTAAAAATGTAAAGAATTTTCGAGAATCGTATGTGTTTCACTGTTTAGTTATCAAGGTTGTCTGTCTTGCGACAGCTTGTTTACTTTATCACATCTCTTTTTCTTTGTCAAGAACTTTTTTCAAGTTTTTTCAAAGTTTTTCGAACTCTTCCGAATTTCCGAACTGTTCTTCTGATCTGTGATTGTCGGCTCTGTTCAAGCGACTTGATTACTTTAACACGTTTGTTTCAAGTTGTCAAGCACTTTTTTAAATTTCTTTTTTCTTTCAGAAATCTATCTGAATTGTTTTTATCTAATAAACAATTATTTCCGACAACTCATCTAATATAACACCGAAAAGCCACAATGTCAACAGTTAATTTCATAATTTGACAAACTTTTTTATTTCTGCCTTACTACGGCAACCGAATTCGGGCAAAATATACCGCAAAGTGGGGCGTACACATTGTGGAAATGATTTTTTAAACACACTCCTGGATTCATCCAGTCCACATCAAACATTCATCCCATCCGACACCTGGATTCTATCCATCCACCTTCATCCTCCCCCGCCCTGCACACAGCACTCACATACCATATATACACAACGCCCCAGCTTTTCCGTCCCCTTCATACTATATAAGAAACTTTTCTATTCCACAAAACTAACAGATCACCATTCCTCTTCTCCCTCAGCCGCCCAGTCACAGCCAACTGCCAGCAAAGCCCAATAATTCCTATCGAGCGACATTTGCAGGATCTTTAGAAAATCTTAGCCCCGCAAGATCAGCGTTATTCGCAGATCACTCACTGTCTGAGCGCAGCGAGTTTGAGTTATCTGCGAATGCTTTTAGCTGATCTTGCGGGGCTTAGCTTTTCTTAAGGTCCGAAACCGAGCCGATAGGAATTATTGGGCTTTGCGTCCCCCTTTTAACTGATTTTATGAGAACTACTATAATCCCTGTCTGCTTTGTATAAATAAATCAACCTTTCAGTCTGCACACCATATCCCACAGTGCTTTTGCAGAGTTAAAATTCTCCGGGATAATATCTGCAGGAGTGATAGTAATGTCATAAGTATCCTGCAATTCACTCACAATAGACAGGATTGCAAAGGAATCAAGGATTCCATCGTCAATCAAAGTATCACAGTTTTCAAAGTCTGCATCCGGCTGGATCTCTTCCAGTAATTCAATTAATTCTTCCATTTTTTCATATCTCCTTATTTTTTGTTTTTTCAGCAATTCCATTATTTTTCGGTATTGCCATGGTCTTTTATTTCTCTGAATTTAAAAGATCTGTATGTACACCATCCCGCACCATGCGCAGTCCCTCTCCCTCTGTCCAGAAATAGATTCTCGGAAGAGGACGGCTCAGGAATAAATAGATTCCTTCTGTAACGGAATAAGCACCTACCCGTTCAAATACCAGTATATCATGAAGCTGCGGTTTGTGAAGTGGAAATCGCTTTACGACCACATCGCTGACCGTACAGAGTGCACCGCAAAGATTCCAGGATTCTTCTTCTCCCCCGGTCTTCTCATTACCATCTGTATCAAGCTGTGTACAGTATGGCTGCTTCATAGCCATTGCCTGACCATAATAATTCAGGTGATTGATCCCACCGTCCATGATCACATATGGCTGCTCTTTATTCACCTTCATATCCACGATTGATGTCACATAATATCCACAGGCTGCTGCCAGAAATCTTCCCATCTCAAGAACAACCTTACCCTTGAAATTAAGACTTTCCAGAAGTGCTCTGAACTCACTCAGAATATTCTCCACGTCCTCGCTCTTATCCTTCTTAAAATATGGGACAAAAAATCCCGGACCATACTCAAGCACCTGTGCTTCAAATCCACTCTCAGATTTCAGCTCCCCGATAAATTCATCCAGATGCTCCAGCTCTGTTTTCATCTGACTGAGATCTTTCTTCTGAGTTCCGGAATAAAACTGAAGTCCCTCTATCTCAACCCCCGGATAATCTGTTCTGTCAGAAATGATTTTCCTGATATCTGCTTCATCTACGCCAAACTGATTTCCGCTTGTCACGCGGATCAACACCGTAATCTTCATGCCAAGTCTCACTGCAGTATCATTCAGAATCTGTAAATGCTGCAAAGACTCTACAGTATACACTCCCTTTCCTCCATATGTAGAAAGTACATATTCCATATCTTCAGGGTTCTTATACACACCCGAAAGAACAATTCTCTCCATCGGCACACCAACACGCTCACAAATTCGAAATTCACCCGGTGAGCACACTTCAAATGTAGGAACCACATCCATCATGGGTCCTGTAAGAAAAGGGTTTGCTTTCATAGCATAACATAACTGTGCGCTCTCTCCAAGACAGCTCTGCACTTTTTTTACAAATTCCTTCATCTTATCCAGGTCAAAAACATAAGCTGGAGTTGGAGTATGTTCTTTCTTAATCAGTTCTTTTATAAATCCATAGGAACTCATTTCTTTTCCTCCTGATACATAGCTGTAAGAGCTTTTCTGTCAATCTTTCCATTCTTTGTAAGAGGCATGCTCTCCACCTGGCGGAATACATTCGGAACCATAAAAGCAGGTACATACTGCCCCAACGCTTTTGCCAGCGGTCTTCTCTCAATATCTCCTTCATAAAAAGCTACGATCTTGCTCTTAACTGTATCAAAAATACAGCAGCTTCTCACAATCTCCGGAACCTTATCCATAGCAGCTTCGATTTCTCCAAGCTCAATACGATGTCCCATATGCTTAATCTGGAAATCCTTACGTGTTGCAAAGCACAACTCACCACGTTCATTATAATAAGCAAGATCACCGGTTCTGTACATTGGCTCCAGATATCTGTCATTCAGTGGATTCTGAACAAAGACCTTCGCAGTCTGTTCTCTGTTTTTGTAATATCCCAGTGCAAGTGCACTTCCTGTTACACAGAGTTCACCATTTTTATTTTTCTCTGTGATCAGCTTGTCTTCTTCATCCAGAAGGAATACTTTTTCATTTGGAAATGCCTTGCCCATAGGAAGTACATCTCCAGGCTGGAACTCCCTGTCTACAATATAATACGTACAATTACATGTGATCTCAGTTGGTCCATAAATATTTACATACATAACATCCGGCAGATATTTTCTCCAGATATTCAGATGTTTCACAGGCATAGCCTCTCCTGAGAAAAGAATCTTCTTAATCTTATCCGGAACTTTATATTCAAATCCGTTCAAAGTTGAGATAATACACAGCGCAGATACCGCCCACACCAGCGTGGTCACTTCCCTCTCGATCAGATAGTCAATCAACTTCATCGGGAAAGAGAATAGCTGCTTCGGAATAATCTGGACAGTTGCTCCTGTCTTCAGTCCGGAATAAATATCTTTAACAGATACATCAAAATCCCAGGGTGCCTGATTTCCCATCACATCTTTATCTGTAATATCAAAAAGCTCTGTAAAACAATCGATAAAATCAAGCACCGAACGATGACCTACCACTACTCCCTTGGGAACGCCTGTTGACCCGGAAGTAAAAATTCCATACAGCGGGTCCACATCCAATGCCTGTTCTCTGATCTCATTCAGCACAGCTTCATTCTCCTGCTCAGCTGCAAGATCCGGAGCCATCAGAACCTTTCCTTTGAACTCCAGCTTCTCCAAATCCTTCAGATATTTCTCAGATGTAACGATCACATCACTGTCCAGAATTCCAAGGATCTGCTGAAGTCTGCTCGCCGGCTGTTTTGTATCCATCAGTACATAAAAGCATCCTGCATAAACAGCGCCCATGAAAACCCCGATGGTTTCTACGCTCTTCTCCATAAATACAGGCACCGGATTTCTCGGTGTGAAATGTTTCGCAAGTGCAGTTCCTGTTCTGCGTGCAGTCTGCTCCAGTTCCTTAAATGTGCAGGATGTATGTTCATCTGCAAAAGCTGTCTTATCCGGATATTTCCGTGCGGATTCTTCAAGATATTCCAGAATACTTGTCTTCATATGTAATTCCTCCCCTCTGTACTTCACAAGGTTTTTTATTCATTTTACTACTGTCTGTCCTATTTTCACAATATCAACAAGTAAATATTTACAATTAAAGCAGGATACTTATTCGATTCAAACTAAATCTGGTAAGTTCCTGCTTCAATTACCAGTAACGATAATCAGTAGTTACTATTAACTGATCAATTTTTCTGTCCAGTGCTCTCTAAAACTTGTGCCAGCACTTCAGAGTATTCTTTTGCAGCATCCCCATTCATATGTCCGTCATAATCTGTATATGCTTTCAGGTCATGTGTAAATGCCTTAAAATACTGCGTATTAAAGTTAAGATACTCTACGCCCTGTTCTTCAAAGAACTGCCCGAAATATTTCCATGCTGCATTATAACTGTCACTGTAATCCTTCAGAGTATTTATTGGAATTGGCGTAGTTACTGCAACAAACTCTATATCATTTTCCTTGCAGAATGTGATCAGCTTCTTCAGATATTCCATGTTCTCTTCGTTTACCTTACCCTCTTCATAGAGCTTAGGTTCTGATTTCTTAAGCTTTGTCACATCCACCGGATATCTCTCAATAAATCCACTTTCATGATATTCCTGAGAATCACTCTTCAGATGAGATACGTCATAATCACCCGTTACTTTCTGCGTAAATGTATCTTTGACTTTCGGCAATTCATAGCTGAGAGAATATTCATACCATGGGAAAAGCACAGTACGGAAATTACATTTCGCAATAGAATTCCAGAAATATTCCACCTTTGCTTTTGAAAATGGAAACTCATGATAAAAAAGCAGGTAGTTATTTCCTTCTTCCTTTTCAGATACAAAATATCCCGGGTCAACCTCATAGATAATTCTCTTCGGATTCTGTTTCTCTTTGATCAGTTTAGTCAGATAATACGCATCGATTCCATACTCGCCGCCAACGCAAAGATTATGTCCACTGCGTCCGGTAACTTCCTGCATCACCTCCGGATCAATATCCATCTTTCCATGGGAAGTTCCCACGATAATGTCATCAAACTGCTGTGTCACAACTGCATGCACATCATTTCTCATAAATGTACATGGATAAAGTGCCAGGTCAAGTGCTACCAGAAGAGCCACACACACGACCAATACCAGGAACGTTTTTAAAACTTTCTTAAAATTGTGCATAAATAAATCCTCTCGCTACTGCTGTTGATCCAAAGAATCCGATGGATGCCAGCAGACAAAAATAAATTGCTACAGTAATTGGCAGACTCAGTCCTGCAAGTGATTCTCTTATCTTCATGCCACGTTCCTGAAGGACACTTACAATAAACAGAATGATGCAGCCTGCTACCAGGATTGCCAGCGCATAAGGGGTAAAAGCAGTTCCTTCTTTACCGGCCGGGATCAGCAGTAACTGTGACGGTGCAAACTTTGTGACAGAAAGCTTCATCATATGAAAAGCCTGTCCTACTGTGTCCGCTCTGTCAAAAAACCAACTGATATTTACAAGGATAAAAGTACGGATGATCATAAATACATGATACCAGTTCTCTTTTCCAGTGATGTTGAATTTCTTTTTCCAGTTTCTGTAATGCTCTGCCATAAGTCCGCTGAAAGCAATGATAATACCATTGTACATACCGTATACAATGTACTTCCAGGCAGCACCATGCCATACACCAACAACGAAGAATACGATCAGATTCGCCAGACAGATTGGTAATGTACGTCCGGTCTTTTTGCCAAATACCTTCTTGCCCCATTTGCCAAATTTTCCCATCCACTTGGATAATGTCACAGGATAGAACACATAATCCTTCATCCAGGTACCAAGAGTAATGTGCCAGCGGTGCCAGAAATCTGTAATGGAAATGGAGAAGAACGGACGCTTGAAGTTCTCATCCAGCTCAATTCCAAACATAGACGCAATACCAATTACCACATCCATACCACCGGAAAAATCTGCATATAGCTGAACTGTGTAAAATAATACACCAAAGATTGCCAGTCCGCTGTACTGATCCGGATTGTCGAAAATCGCATCTACAAACACTGCTGCCCAGTCCGCCAGGATCATCTTCTTAAAAAATCCCCAGAGAATGCGCTCAAAGCCTCTGGTAATATTCTTACCTTCGAATTTATGAGGTTCATAAAGCTGATGTGCCAAACGACTGTATCTTCCGATTGGTCCCTGCAGAATCTGTGGAAAGAAAGAAACAAACAATGCATATTTTACAGGATTCCTCTCCGCATCACATCTCTTCCAGTACACATCCAGAAGATATCCGGAGGATTGGAAAGTGTAAAACGATATTCCCAATGGAAGCAGGATTTCCATTCCTCTTAAATTCATATGAAACAAAGCATTGAGGTTCTCAATCATAAAATTTGTATACTTTATCACTCCAAGCATACCAAAATTCAATATTAATCCAAGCACCAGAAAATTTCTTGCACTTTTGTGGCTTCCACCTGCCTCTGCCTTTTCAACTGCAAGTGCAATCCCCCAGGTAACCAATGTGGAAAACAGGATAAAGCCCACGTAACGGACGCCACCTGCCAGATAATATATATAGCTGAAACATAACAAAACCAGCCACTGAAATTTGTGCGGCACAATATAATAAACAAGCACACTCACCGCCACAAACAGTAAAAACAAGTTTGAAACTAATGACATGATCTTTCTCCCTAAATATGTACAATTCTTCAGTTGTACTTATAATAAGGGCACTGCACTATGTTATTTCCTCAGATAATGCAGTGCCCTGTTTTATTATACTTTTTAATGCATTTTCCCTTTACAACTGCTGAATCTGATTAATTTAATAACCCATCATCCAGACATCCGTCTCCACCGTCATCGGAACCACTATCATCAGAACCATCATAATCACCGGAATCATCATTACCATAATCATAATCATTACTGTAATCATAGTCATTATTGTAATCATAATCATTGCTGTAATCATAGTCATTGCTGTAATCACTACTGTTATCATAACTCTGAGTTGTTTCAGAAGCTGCCTGTGTAGCTGCCTCAGTTGGCTTCGGAGCTAATGCTTTCTCTGTTTCCAGAGTATTGTATTCTTTCTTCTGGCTGATACTGTCAAATACCAGATATGCTACTTCACCTTCCAACTTAAGTTCTGCTTCCTCTGTATCGCCAAATGGGAAAGTATGGATCTCAGCGGTTGTTCCATCCTCGAAAGTTAACTGAATGTTATATTTCGGGATTTCCTTCTCAGCATCATCCTTATCTTCGTCTTCTGCTTTTTCATCTGTTTTGGCATCTTCTGTTTTTGTTTCTTCAGTATCTGTGGTCTCTTTTGTATCATTTGAAGAATCCTTGTTTTCCTCATCTGCTTTATCTTTAGCACTCGGATCAAACCAGAGAACTCTTTCCTCATCTGCTTCGAACTTATCTTCTTCTTTCAGGAAATTATCCGGATATTCTTCGTCTTTTTCATTCTTAACAGTAACACCTGTGATAACTTTACCTGTAAGATTTTTCAGCTTTACAGAAAAAACACCTTCTGTGTCCTCTTCCGGTTTCTCACCAATTGTCTTTAAATCTTCTTTCTCTTCATCAGCTTTATCTGCATCTTCTGCTACATCTTTATCTTCAGATTCTGTGGCATCCTTATCCGCATCTTCTGAAGTTTCTGTTTTTGCTGTAGTATCTGCTGCCATAGCTGCCTGGCTGAATACAAGGCTGCTTCCAAGTGCTGCCATCATAAATGCTGTTACAACTTTTTTCTTCATTGTCTTTAAATCCTTTCTGGTCATTCTTTATAGTTCTTGTTTGCCTTACTGTTAAACAGATAAAATCATTCACTTCGTTACTTGCTCGTAACCAAAGTCAAAAACATTTCAATGCTTAGTTAACTCTCTTATAATTTACATATTTCAGAGTACGTTTCGCACCATATGTAAGTTTATAACCATTCAGTTTGTATTCCTTCTGGAAATTCGGATCATACACATAAGTTTTCTTTTTACCATTCACCTTCTGATCTATTTCAACCCACGCATGTGCTCCCTTCTTACCACCGGATTTCTGGAAATATCCTTTTACATAATGAGCATCATATCCTGCGACTTTAGCCATCCAGTAGAAAGTAGCTGCCATTACATAACAATCGCCACTGCCTGTTTTAAATCCATATAAACCATATTCTGTAGGTGTTTTTTTAGAAACCTTTACATTGCCTGCATACTGCAGAGAAACAGACCAGTTGAATGCCTTCTTCAGATTTCCTTTACACTTCTGAAGTCGGACTGCGGCCATTGTTTCAACTGTTGACAGCTTTGTTGCCTGTCCATTCTTTTTGATCTTATAATATGTTTTTGAATTGACCTTATAATACGGTTTATTAGTTACAAGCTTTCCGGTTTTATCAAAACAATAAGTGTATTTACCAATCTTCTTTACCTTATTTGTAATCTTCTCACCATTTACATAGTAATATTTAACTCCATCAACAGTTTCCCATCCTTCCTTCTTCTCCGGAAGTGGTGTCGGAGTTACATCTGGTGTCTCAACTGTACTATCAGTTGTTCCATCCACATAATTAACGATCGTTGACTGTTCTGCCATAGCCGGCATGGCAGGTGTAAGTGCCATTACTGAGCTAAGTAATAATGCTGTAATTTTTTTCTTGTTCATCACTCTGTTCCTTTCTTTTTTGTTAACTTACTATCTACAAATTGCTTCAGCTGCTTTATAATTTTTCACAGCCGAAGCAACCGATTAACCTGGATAATTATCGTCTTACCGTGATACTCGCAACAACTTCTGCGCTGCTTCCTTTTCCTGTAGGACGCACAACATTTAACTGTACATAATCGTATGTGTAGGTGACATCCTTGCCGTTTCCATCAAGCATACAGGTATTGCCCTTACTTATTGTACATTTTTTATATTTTCCCAGAACCTTCTTAATCTTTGACGCATTGTTCTGTTTTGCCAGAGTAGATGTTGCCGCATATTTTCTGTATAAAGACGTCTTCTTTTTATCTACGGCTCCTGTTTTTGGATTAAAGTAATACAGCTTCGGAATCTCATACATGCTGACACTTCCTACACGTATTCCCTTTACTGTATGACCACTTACATCAAACCCATAGTACTTACCATCAATCTTCTTCAGCAGAATACCATACTTACCAACCATATCCTGATCAGCCTGATAAGCAGCTCCGTTTTTTCCGAAATAATAACGGAAACCCTTTGCTGTTACTCCCCACTGCTGAGTAACCTTTTGGTTATTCTCATCATATCCATATCTCTTTCCTGTCTTTTTGTCCAGTTTTACCTTAACAGTCTGCGGTCCTGCCGCCTGTACTGTCACTGTTTCTGCTACAACAGCCAACGGTGTCAGCATAAGAAGCATACAAAGCACAACTGCAAGGAATCTCTTTGTTTTCTTCATTCTCCATACTCCTTTTCTTAAAATTTAATTTTATGTTCTATTGTATATGCAGGACGTGTAGCTGCGCCAAACAACGTTCCGTACATATTATCATAATAGAGCCCGTTAATCATAACAAAACTGTGTCCATCCGGAATTGTAATAACATAGGGTTCGTATCCCAGTTCCTTCGCGATTGCAGCCACACTGCTGGCAATTCCATAACAGTTTCCTGTAAGACCGTTCTGGAACATCTGAAGGGAATATTTATAAACCCAGTCTTTTGTCTTAAACTCCTGAGGTGTAGGATCCATGTATCCTACAAAGTTTGTATAGGCCATAATATAATAAAAGCAGGAACGGAATTTTTCATAATTACTTGCATTGGCATTACTGTGACGTGCAATAAAGTTCCTCGCTGCAAGCTTGCATCTCGCCTGTGTCAGATTTGAAGCATATCCGTTCTTATTAAATTTAATTCCACCTACTGTCTCATTTGTTGCGCATTTACCGTTCTTATATACATAGTACATTTTTCCATTTAGTTCATTCCATCCGGCAACAGCTCTTCCTTTTGCATCAACGAAATATTTGACGCCATTAACCTTTACAACTGCCTTCTTCCCCGGGGCCACTCTCCGGGCATATTTATCAAACACATAGTAAACACCTTTTACTTTATAATATCCATCATGAGCTGCAACTCCATTGGATTTAAACCAGTAGTATTTACCATTAATCTTTTTCCATTTATTTCTGACTGGTTTATTATTTACGTAATAGCGATATACTTTCCCTTCCTTCAACAGTCCATTTTTAGGCACGGGTGTTGGTTTCGGTGTTGATGTCGGTAATGGCAGTTCCGGTGTTACCTCCGGTGAAGGTGTTATTGTAACTGTCGGCTCACTTCCACCCTCCTGTGACAGGTCAGCCGCATAAGCACTTCCTGCTCCAGATGTAAGTGCTGCCGTCAGCATCATCGCTGTGAGTGTAACCTTCAGTGCTGTAAATCTTTTCCTCTTCATTTTCTATTCCTCCTGAGAAATTTTGCTCGAAGTTTCCTCCCTTCCTTTTGAAATATACTCTTCAGAGTACATTTGAATTTTATATTACAATTATAGTATATTGAAGAGTTCATTTCAATTAATACGACGACTTTTTATACAAAAACTTCCAGTTTTTTATAATCAACCTTTCACAAGATTCCACCACTTTTTTCTCTGTCTTTGTACAATTCTTCCATTGGCGCTAACTCCCTTTCAAGATATATCATAGTCCTGTGTGGAATCTTTACCTGTCCGCATATGCAGCTACTTTCCATAACGGAATCGTTGATCTTCACCAGATTCTTATGATCAAAGGAATTAATAATAATCTGCCAATGACACGCTGATACTAATTTACTAACAACTTACTAAAAAAAGAGGCTTCGTTACCACAAAGTTTAACGAAACCTCTTTTTTATATTGCCAAACATATATTCTCAATCGCCGCATCCATCCTGTCACAGTAACAGTCGCAGACTTCTTTCATTTTGGAAATATTCTTCCTGTTTTCTTCATCATAGACACCAATAACCACAAATCCTGCTTTTTTTGCAGTTTCCGCTGCGTGAAGCGCATCCTCAAATACAAGTGTCTCATTCGGTTCTGCCTGCATAGATTCTGCTGCCTTCAGGTAGATCAACGGTTCATCTTTTCCTGCACCTGTTTCTGTACAGGTGTAAATCTGCTCAAAATAATCCAGAATCCCGTTTCTCGCAAGTGCTGCTTCTGTCAGTTCCCGGTTTCCAGATGTTGCAACTGTCATCTGTATATTTCTCTCTTTAAACCATTCCAGAGTTTTCTTCACTCCTGGTTTCAACGGTGCTTCAAACCGGTAAAAATCACTTACAATTTTCAGAACCTCTTCTATAATCTGTGAAATGGACTTATCCAACTGATATTTTTCTTTCATCCAGGCGGCTCCCTGCTCCAGACTCATGGTGTGCAGAGCAGCCCGGAGATTTTTCTCCGCTGTGATATTCTGACTCGTAAGATAACGTTCTCCAATATCCTCCCACACAGACATAGAATCCAGCAGCGTTCCATCTACATCAAAAATCGCTGCCTTCATCAGTCTTCCATCATATGAATCGCATCTACTGTATTATTGTACTGCTCTTCCACTTTTGCCAGAAGTTCTTCACAGCCTTCAGTATCTCTTCCTCTGAGCTTCTCTGTAATATCAAAGCTTGCCTTATACAGATTATCAAATCCAAGGTTCTGGCATACACCTTTTAAGGTATGAGCTGCACGAAAAGCTTCTTCCCCATTTTTCTGTACCAGATTATCCTTCAGACTCCGGAAACTTCCATCATCCAGAAATTTCTTTGCAAATTTCTTAATAAGAACCTCACTTCTCAGTCTTCCAAGTACACCTTCATAATCTGCACCCATCTGTTCATAACATTCTTTTACTGTCATATTTTTCTCCTCTTTATCCCCATCTGCACTGTTAAACCTGCGTTTTCGCAATGATATTATTATATCACGCCATATAGCTGTTCTCAAGTGCTCTTTCACAAAAGCACCTTAGAATCTTTGTTACTGTTCACACACCACTATCCCGAGACATACAAGCCAAAATTCCATTGCCGCAGGCAATCTGGAATGAATTTTGGCTACGTTACTGTGAACGGAGTGAACAGTAACGAATCTTTTCCAAAATATAATCAACCCGCCGCAGTGTGATTCTGCCCGGAGGGCTTTATTATGCTATAAGAATATTATGGAATGGTTTCCCATAACATAATAAAGCACTTTCACATGTAATTCTCTCACATATGAAAGTGCTGATATCAGGCAGATGAAATCATCCGCATCACTACACACTATCACAGATTTTATATCCGGATATCATATAATTTTATTTTCTGCCGGTATTATCTGAAAAATCCCTGATTCTCAAAGTACTGGATAAATGGATTCTCACTTTCCTCTGTATCATCGGAGTCCATACTATCCTCACTGTCTGTATCTTCGTCTACATCTTCATCAGCATCTTTTGAGGATTTCTTAGAATCCTTTTTAGATTTCTTACTGTCTTTATCGTTATCATCACTGTCATCAGCATCTGTATTCTCATCCAGAGTTACTTTAACAGTCTCTTCTTTATAACTTGTTCCATGAGGAACCTGCACAGTCAGTTCTACCTCTTCATCTGGTTCATAATAGGAAAGATATTCGATCAGCTGATTAATACTTGAAACAGTTTTTCCATTAAATTCAGTAATAACGCTGTTTGCTTTCAGACCTGCTTTATCAGCAGCTCCACCTTCTGTTACTTCTTTTACAAAAACTCCTGCTGGAATGCCATACATCTGAACTGCCTCAGAACTTACAGAAGAACCTTTGATTCCAAGTACACCATGTTCAGAATCATCCAGTTTATCTCTTGATGTCTCATTCATCAGATTCTGAAGAATGTCAGTCACGTCTGAGATTGCAATTGCATAACCCATACCTTCTACTTCAGTAGAAGCAAGTTTTGCAGAGTTGATACCAACAACCTCGCCTTCCATATTCAGAAGAGCACCGCCACTGTTACCAGGGTTGATAGCCGCATCTGTCTGGATCAGGTTTACACCGTCACTGCTGTCATCACTTCCATCTGTTACTGTGTTATTGTCAGAATCCATTCTGCGGTTCTTGGCACTTACAATACCGGTTGTAACAGACTGTCCATATCCAAGAGCATTACCGATTGCAACTACCTGCTCGCCCACTTTCAGATCATCAGAACTGCCAATATTCGCAATTGAAATGGCGTCCATTGTATCATCTTCAACATCATCCAGAGATACAGATACAACTGCAAGATCTCTCTCTTCATCAAATCCCTTTACGGATGCCTCCACTGCATTTCCATCTGTAAATGCAACTGACAATGTATCCGCACCTTCTACTACATGATAATTTGTAGCAATCAGAAGTTCATCATCATTCTTACCAACAATAATACCGGAACCACTGCCCTCTACTTCCTGTTCCTGCTGCTGTGGCGCATATCCATACATTCCATACATTCCGAAGTAATTCTGTACCTCCTGAACTGACTTGGTTGTAATAGATACAATAGATGGAAGTGCTTCTGATACGATTTCAGACACATCAAGGCTTCCTTTTGCTGTGCTGCCTGTATCTTTGCCGGTATCTGATTTGGAATCACTGGCATCTGCATCCTTCTTCTCGGATTTTGCATATGTCAGGGTTGTCTCGTCCTTATTTGAAGCAGCTTCTACCGTTGTGGCTCCGCTCCATCCTGCAAGTTTATTTACTCCCTCAAAGCTTCCTGCTGCCAGTCCTCCTGCAAGTACTGCACATAAGCTGAATGTAAGGCCTTTCTTTGCAATCTTTCTGATTTTATCATTTCTGTTATCTTTGTTCATCATAATAAAGTCCCTCCATGAATCTATGTCATTTATCTATGTCATTTATTTATCTCTGTTTCCTTTTTATGCTTCTAAGTATAGGAATGATTTGTGTTCTTTGTGTGGGAAAAATGTGTTTAATTTGTGACAATTTTATACATTTCCAATATGACAGCAATTTTTAAAAACAGTCCTGTCTGTCAGTTACATCACTTTCGATACATGGAGGAAATTTTTCCGGTACTATATCCCGGAACCAGTGATTTCCAGTTTCCAACCTGACTTTTTAGTACCTTTTCTGTATATTTCAGGGAATTGGAACTATCCATATTTTTAAAGACATTATACGCTGTTTTCTTTTTCCCATTGGCATCCTTCAATCCCATTGCCAATCCCTGAGCCACCTCATGGGCTTCATCTTTATAGCTTCTTATAATAAATGCATCAATCATTGGATTGCAGGCAGCCTTATAATAGGCCAGTGCAATTGCTGCCGCCTGATTTGCCTGTCCTCCATAAGTGGAAGAAAATCCCTGTTCCGAAAGAATGATCCTTGTATTGGAACCAAATCTATTTTTCACATAATCTGTAAGTGTCTGGATATTACGCATAGTGATAAACGTGGTGGTGTTCGCATCACTGGTAAACATGGATGCATTTGCACCTGACCAGAACTGTGAATCTGAAAGCGGCTGATTATATGCATGATATGCCAGATTCCAGTTCACATCTTTCTGCATATCAGAAATTTTCGCCGCAAAGCTTTCCAGAGTTGATCTTGCACTATAGCAGATAGTAAAGGCATTTTTCTGATTCCAGCAATTATCCAGACAGATAAATACTTTGGAACTTCCCCGGCTGCTTTTCACTGCATTGTAAAGGCAGCGAAAAGCTTCACTGTACATGGAGATAAATTTTGAAAAACTGACATTCCCTACATAATAATATCCGCTTGCACTGTTTACTTCATTTCCCAGGATCCAGTTACTTATATAACAGTTATTTTTTCCAAACTTCTCTCCCAGATATGCAAACATTGCTTCCATAGTCTGTCTAGTTGTGCTGTTATCTGTGTTCCATCCATAATAAGCTGTTTCTGCATAAGGACTGTTTCCCGTAATAAAGCTCTGCGTACTGGCATTCCTGTCAATACTGATCTGTGCCGTCACCTGGATTCCCTTTGCATTACATTGCTGAACAAGATATACATATCCGTACAGACCATTAAAATGATATGTTTTCCCATTATATTTATATGTTTCCACACCACTGTCTTTTCGCATCAGGTCTGAAATATATAAGTTAAAAAATACTGTTTTGGATTTTGTATCTGTCAGCTCGTTGATATCTGTAGCCTGAATTCCTTTTTTGGTCCCCGGAACAAAATATGCTGCTGTATTTGTACTGAGTTTCTCCGGATTGCTGACATAGCTTTTCGGACTGATCACACTATACGCAGATTTAGATTTTTTTATCCCTATGGCAAATTTTCCCTGTGCATATTCCGGATGTCCGGAAATGTTCAGCTTAAATGTGATCTTCCCTTTTGCCTTCTCCGGCTTCTTTACTTTACCCACCGTTTTTTTCACTTTACCGGAATTAGAATCTACATACACCAGATAGTAATAACCATCCGAACTTTTCACATAATTTGAAACAGTTGCGGATACAGTGATGGTATTCGCCTTTGTTCCTTTTAAATAATCCAGTGATGCAGCTTTCGCCGAAGGACTGATTTCCTTTGTCCATTTTGCATATAAAGTAAGGGAACCTTCTGAACCCTTTTCAATCACGCTTATCTGATTTTTATACTTACTGTCTGTATACCATCCCACAAAATGATATCCGGAACGCGTCGGCTTTTTAAATTTAATCTCATCTTCTGAAGTATAAGTTTTGGGATTAGCAGTATTATTTTTTCCTTTATTAAGTTTATATGTGATTTTATATTCGGATGCTTTCTCCCAGATTGCATACAGGGTTATTGCTGTTGTATCTCCTGCTGCAATAGCCTTATCTGTAGATATATCCGGACTTGTTCCATCATTTTCTGTGTCTGATATCTGCATTTCTGCCTTATCAGTCTTTTCTTCCCATGATGCGCTGTCCGTCTGTGCCACATCATTTTCTTCCTGCATCACATCTTTTTCTGGTTTTATTTCTTCTCCGGCTTCTGTCCTCTCACTGGTTTCCTGAGCCTGCTTTGCCATATCTGCTGTTTCAAGAAGTTTCTTAATAGAGTCTCCCGGTTTATAGGTTTCACCGGTTCCATCTTCTTTCGTATTCCACTCTTTAAAAATGTACCCTGTCTTTCCCCTCAGTGCTTCCGGTACTTTAGCAGTATCCGCATCTGCATAGGGTATCACATATGTTTTTTCCAGTTTACCATCACTGTAAAGCAGAATGTTATAACCTTCCGCACTCTGTCCGGCATTTACTGAATCTTCTGTCTCCGACTGTTCCGGTTCCTGATCTTTTAACTCTCCTGTTCCAAACTCATCTCCACTGTTATTCTCATCAGATATTTTATTTCCTGACTCATTTCCTGTCTCATATCCGGCACCATCTTCAAAAACATCTGCTGCTGATTCAACACTTCCTGCCGAAAACTCTGAAGCCCACAATGTCTGCGGTATACAGGACGGAACTGTCATAGATACCGCCAGTCCCATTGCTATAAACTTTTTCCATCTTTTCATATTCGTCTTCCTTTCTCTTTTTACATTTTACGGAATTGTTGTAACTATCCAGCATTCCATTTTCTTTATTTTCCTCCTGTCTTACAGTATAACATTTGAAAAATCCACAGACAACAAAAGACTGTCAAAATCAGGACACTAATATGTGATTTTCCTGATTTTAACAGTCTTTTATAAAATTTCCAAACTGCCTGTAACTACCCGGCAGTTTAACCGAATCAAGTAAGTCCCCTGCGGAGGTTGCGAAAAGCAATAAGCAGTGGGTGGGACTTGCTTTTATCAGGAGGAGTGCAAGCTCCTTCTGATAAACTGCGAAGCGGATGATTTTATCCGCTTGACTTTTGAAAATATGGAACCGTCACGATTATTTTACAGTTCCTATCTTATTTAACGGCCAGTAACGAACTGCTACTTCTGCCTCTATTGCATCTTCCTCTACAAACGGATTTTGCCAGTATCTGGAATCCATACTGTGGTTTCTGTTATCTCCTAACATGAAATAACATCCCTCCGGAACTGTATACGGTCCAAAGCTTCCTTCCGGTGTTTCCGGACAAAAGCTGTCATCCAGCGGTTCTTCGGAATCATTGATATACACTTTTCCATCTACAATGTTTACTGTTTCTCCCGGAAGACCAATTACTCGTTTTACAAAAAGCTGAGATGGATCATCCGGATATTTAAATATTACAATATCAAATCTCTCCGGATCATCTTTTATATATGCCAGACGATTTCCAAATACTCTGTCACCTGTCATAATTGTTTCTTCCATAGAACCTGACGGCACTCGTGCATTAATATATACAAAGTGTCCCAACAGAAACGCTATAACAAAGACTGCAATGATAATCTTTGCATAGTCCCACAACTCCCTCCACACAGACCTGCTTTTGTCTGACTGTTCTGTCTGGTTTTTTTCCTCATTTTCCATTTTTCGTCATACCTCCAGAAATTTATATCACAGCATCATTTGATGATATCAGGGGCAAAATACTTTTAAACCTAACCTCATTTACTGTTATCAGAATAATAACTATTTCGCAAATAACGCATTAAACATAGTTTATCACATCTGATAGTTATTCACCACTTAATTTTTTATAAAATTTTGTCACCATTTGATTCTTGGTTACTGTTCACTCCGTTCTCAGCAACACGCTTCGCGATGCAGGAAATATGAACCTCCTTGTGCAATGCCCAAGGAGTATCGTTTGCTTCGCAAACTTAATTTATGCTAATCGCATAAATTCGCGCGGTATGTCTTGGGTTTTCTGTGACCTTCGCTCACAAAAAACACCTCGCGGGATATTACCAGTGAACAGTAACGATTCTTGGACAATCTTGTCGGCACATTATGTTTCACGTGAAACAAACATATTGTCTTCCTGTAGTAATTCCACAATTTAACCGAATCAATTAAGTCCCCTGCGGAGGTTGCGAAAAGCAATAAGCAATGGGTGAGGACTTGCTTGTATCAGGAGAAGTGTAAACTCCTTCTGATAAACTGCGAAACAGTTATTCGGTTATGAACAAGCAGCGAAGCGGATGATTTTATCAGCTTGACCCGAGTCAAACAAATCTACTGCAGCACAATTATTCTATGTAGAGCTGCGTAGCAAAATGGATAATTTTATCCGTTTGACCAAAAGTTTTTATAATATCAGGAAATGGGTACTATGTTTCACGTGAAACATAGTACCCATTTCTCACTGACAGATTATATTTCCTGCTGGTAATATTCCAGAAAATCTCTGATTTTGCCGGCTGCTTCTTTTAATACTTCTATTCTTGGTAAATAAACCACTCTGAAGTGATCCGGCTGATGCCAGTTAAATCCACCGCCATGTACAAGCAGAATCTTCTTCTCTTTTAATAAATCTAATGCAAATTTCTCATCATTTACGATATTAAATTTCTTTGTATCAATCTTAGGGAACATATAAAATGCAGCTTTCGGTTTCACAGCAGTAATTCCCGGAATATCTGTCAGCGCATTATAAATAAATTCTCTCTGCTCATAAATACGTCCACCAGGAACAATATAACTCTCCACACTCTGATGTCCGCCCAATGCAGTCTGAACAATTGACTGCGCCGGTACATTAGAACAAAGTCTCATATTAGAAAGCATCTTGATTCCTTCTATATAATCTTTTGCAACTGCCTTATTGCCACTAAGAATCATCCATCCGATTCTAAAGCCCGCAATCATATGTGATTTGGATAAACCGCTGAATGTTACACAGAATAAATCCGGAGCCATTGAAGCAATGGAAATATGTTCTGCTCCGTCCATTACAAGACGGTCATAGATTTCATCAGAGAAAATGATCAGATGATGTTCTCTGGCAATATCTACTATCTGTTGTAATACCTCTCTCGGATACAACGCACCAGTCGGATTATTCGGATTTATAATAACGATTGCTTTTGTTCTGCTGGTAATTTTCTTTCTGATATCATCCATATCTGGATACCATTCTGCCTGCTCATCACAAATATAATGTACTGCTTTTCCACCAGCTAAAGTTGCACATGCAGTCCACAACGGATAATCCGGAGATGGAATCAAAATCTCATCTCCATTATCCAACAGAGCTGACATACAGAGATTAATCAGTTCACTGACACCGTTTCCTGTATAAATATCCTCAATTGATACATTAGGGAGTTTTTTCAACTGTGCATACTGCATGATCGCTTTTCTGGCAGAAAACAAACCTTTTGCAGGAGAATATCCCTCACACTCTGTCAGCTGCTGTCTCATATCATAAATCACTTCGTCCGGTGTTCTGAATCCAAATGGTGCCGGATTTCCGATATTCAGTTTCAAAACCTGAGTTCCTGCGTTTTCCATACGTGCAGCTTCTTCTACAACCGGTCCTCTTACATCATATAATACGTTATTTAATTTAGATGATTTTTTAAATTCACGAACCTGTACTTCCTCAACTGTCTCCCTGGTATTTTCTTTCATATTATTATAATTGTAATCAAATTTCATATTTTCCATTTGAATTCCTGCCTCATTTGTCTCTTTCTTTAAAGTGTCTACAGATACATCGGTTCCTTTCAGCCATTCAGTTTCTACTCCTAATGTTGTCGCCAGAAAATTAAGAATTTCTGATCTGGGAGTTGTTTTTCCACTCAGATACTGGCTCACATGACTCTTTCCAAGTTTCACGCCCTGCTCTGCCGCCTTTTTTACAAGGTCAATCTGCTTCATATTCTTCTGTTCCATTGCTTTTTTTAATCGTTCAGCAAATATATTATTCATAAATACTATCTCCGTTCTCTGTAAAAAACAAATTACACTGTTATAATCAATGGTTATTGTTATATTTCTTAATTCTTTCGCATATATGTTATAGAAAGAACAGATATATTTGTTTATACGGGAATCAAAATACATTCAGACATACAAACATTAATTAAGTTCAAATGTATTTCTTTCAGCATCATACACGAATATATGTTCTGTTCATTTTTAAATCCCGCATTTTATCAGCTTTTTCAAGTTTTTTTCTTTGCTATTATACTATAATTGAACTAATAATTCAACGGTAAATTTTATTATTTTCAATTTCATCAGTAAAGTTCAACTTTTAGTTTATTTTATAGTTCATTATTAATTGAACCATATTGAACATGTTAATTGTTTTCGTTACATCGGTTCAATTAGTTTAATTTATATTTTGAACTATACATCGAACCAGAATTTAACTTTTCTTATTTTAGTTCAATATATGTTCAATTTAAGTTTTGATGTTTTTGAAATTCCTTTTATTTATGCGGCTTTCTCGTCATTTCGCAGATTCTATTTGTTCAATTTTAAGTTCAAAAAACACATGTTTTCGTCGGAGATCAGACTCACACTGGACAATCTGTCTGAGAAACTTTTTCTATGCAATCAAATTTACAGGCTTTTCCACGCCTTTTCTTTCCTTATTATCCCGTCAGATGATTTATTATGTGATATGAAACATATTACAGTGTCATTCTCTGACACAAGAAAAATCCTGCAAGCAAGATTCTCCGTCTGCGGCAGGTAACTTCAGCGATATAATTCCTTTACACCGCAGTGCGCTCCTGCCTGGAAGGCTTTACTTTCTCTGCACCTTTATGTATGTTATAGGAACATTACAAAGTAATCTCCTATAACATAAAATAAGTCCACTGCTTACTCCTTTTATAAATAATGCAGTGGACTTATCTGTTAATTTTATTCTTTTGTTATTCTGTAGTTTCGTTGCTCATCTGTACAATTTATATCGCATTGGTTTTATTGTACGTTTTATTTCTCTGGATTTACAATTTTACCAGCAATTGCACATGCTGCTGCTGTTTTTGGTGATGCAAGGTAAATCTCTACCTTAGATGTTCCCATTCGACCAAGGAAATTTCTGTTATTTGTAGCTACTACACGTTCACCGTCGGTAAGGATACCTCCTGCACGTCCACAGCACAATCCACATCCGGGATGTGTGATCATTGCACCTGCTTCTGCCAGAGTATCCATAATTCCCTCTGCAATTGCCTGACGGTATATTTTACGGCTTGCAGGAGTTACAATCAATTTAACGTAATCTGCTACCTTTTTGCCCTTTAACACCTCCGCTGCAGCTCTGAGATCCTCCAGACGGCCATTTGTGCAAGAACCGATAAATACCTGATCTATTTCTGTTCCTTCAAGTTCACTTACATTTTTAATCTTATCTACCTGAGACGGACATGCCATAACCGGTACAAAATCCTCTGCGCGATAAGTGATTGTTTTCATATAGGTTGCATCTTCATCTCCTGTAAGGCTCTTCTGGAACTCATTCAACTCTATGTCACAATATTCTGCAGTTTTTTCATCCGGTGTAAACAGTGCACATTTTGCACCTGCCTCAATCGCCATATTTGCCATAGTCATACGGCTTGCTACTGTCATATTCTTTACTGTACTTCCGGTAAATTCAAGTGCTCTGTATGTTGCTCCATCAGCTCCCAGATCACCGATCAGACGCAGGATGATATCTTTGGACATAACATTTTCCGGAAGTTCTCCCTCGATCACAACCTTAATTGTCTCAGGAACTTTGATCCACATAGTTCCTGTTCCCAGAATACTTGCCATCTCTGTATATCCGATACCGGAAGAGAAAGCGCCTACACATCCGTAGGTAGTGGTATGGCTGTCTGTACCAAATACAATATTTCCCGGTTTTACATAACCTGCCTCTGTCATTAACTGGTGGCAGATTCCATCACTTCTGTGAACATTTTTCATGCCATATTTCCTGGCAAAAGCATCTCCCGCATGGAAATGTCTGGTATCATCTAACTGACTTGCAGGAACCAGATGGTCATATATGAGTACTGCTTTATCTGGATCCCAGAGCTTCGTAAAGCCCATTTCTTCAAACTTTTCTGCTACAAATGGAATAAATATATCATGAATCATAACCCTGTCTACATTGACCGTTACAATGTCTCCAGGCTTTACTGTTTTTCCAACATTGTTTCTTATAATTTTCTCAATAACTGTCTCGCCCATTTTCCTCTCCTTTCCAAATCAATCCAGCCCATTCAGTTTGCGCATGGCTTTTACAAGTCCGCCAGCCTGAATAATGCTCATCAGATTTTCCGGAAGAGAAGCAATCGGGTACTGTTTTCCATTGTAATCTACATGTTCATTCATTACCACAGTGACTTCATCACCTTCTTTGATATCATCATGAAGATCTGGCTGCTCGATCAGTAACAGACCATTATTAATAGAATTTCTGAAGAAAATTCTCGCAAAAGATTTGGCAATTACACACTGAATTCCCAGTGCTTTGATAATTTCCGGTGCCTGTTCTCTGGAAGAACCACATCCAAAGTTCTTTCCTGCAACAATAATGTCGCCTTTCTGAATCTGTCCTGCCAGTTCCGGACGCAGAGGACTGAATCCGTACTGTTTCATATCGTCGATTGTTTTCAGTGCGAGATATTCTGTTGGAATAATAATATCTGTATCAATGTCATCATCCAGAACCCACACTTTTCCTGTGAATTTTTCCATAATCTTACCTCTTATCTTCTATCTTCACTTGTAACTGTTCAGTACTTTCACAGTCACAAGTTAAAATTCATTCAAATGAATTGTGAATATCCGCTTTGCTACGCGACTCTATACCATACCGAATAACTACTCCGCAGTTTATCAGGATGAGCTTGCTCTCCTCCTGATACAAACAAATCTCCACCTGCTGTCTATTGCTTTTCGCAACCTTCGCAGGAAATTTACTTGATTCGGTTAAATGTTTCACGTGAAACATTTATAATTAGCATCACACCTCACTTGCCAGCGCAATCTTTCCTGTAATGGCAGATGCTGTAACAGTAGCCGCTGATCCCAGATATACTTTGGAGCTTGGGTGTCCCGCACGGCCTTTGAAATTACGTGTTCCTGTACTGATCAGAACTTCATTCTCACCGATTACACCCTGACAGCTTCCCCAGCATACGCTGCAGTTCGGATTCATAACAATGGCTCCAGCCTCCATAAACGTGTCAATAAGCCCTTCTTTTAATGCCTGACGGTAAATAGTCTGGCTTGCAGGCACAACCAGGAATCTGACGCCCTCAGCAACCTTCTTGCCCTTGATAATTTCTGCACCGACACGCAGGTCTTCAATACGTCCGTTGTTACAGGAGCCCAGAAATGCTTCATTGATTTCGATTCCGCAGGCTTCTTCTGCAGGCACAACATTGTCTACAAAATCAGGTTTCGCAACTACAGGACGGACTTTTGATAAATCAAATGTATATTCTCTCGCGTAAACTGCATCCGGATCACTGTGATATACAGCCTTTGGCTCACGTCCATGTTCTTTCAGATATTCAATAGCTTTTTCATCTGCTTCAAAGATACCTGTCTTTGCACCGGCTTCTACTGCCATGTTGCAAAGCGCCATACGATCGCTGATACTGAGTGTTTTCGCACCCTCGCCTGTAAATTCCATCGCCTGATAGTTACATCCATTTGCACCGATTTCCCCAATAATTGTAAGAATCAGATCTCTTGCATAAACTCCTTCCGGAAGTTTACCTGTCAGATTAAATTTTACACTCTCAGGAACCAGTACCCATGAAGTACCTGTTACCATACCATAAAGGAAATCTGTACATCCTACGCCTGTTCCAAATGCACCTAACGCACCGTATGAACAGGTATGGCTGTCTGCACCAAAGATTAATTCACCCGGACGGACATAATTCTCAATCATAACCTGATGGCAGACACCTTTTCCTTCCCAGAAATCAATGTTATGTTCTTTTGCAAAATCCCGCATCTTCTTCTGGGATGCTGCTGTTTTCGGGCTGTCAGATGGTACATTATGATCCACGATAAACACCAGCTTGCTTGTATCTGCAATGTGCGGATTTTTCAATTTATTGTTATACATATCAACCGTAAGATGTGTAGTTCCATCGTTACTCATGAGACGATCAAGTTTAACTGTATGGATATCTCCCGGTTTTACGCTGTCAACGCCTGCTGCCGCAGCAATAATCTTTTCTGCAATTGTCATTCCCATTTTACTTCTCCTCCTTGTTCAGAGATGCGATCAGACCACCCTGATTCAAAATATTCTGCATATATTCCGGAAGCTTTGTACAGGAATATGTTTTTCCGTTAGCTTCAACTGTTCCCTCTGACATATGAAGAACCATCTTATCTCCGGTATTTACTTCGTCCGGAAGATCTTTGCAGACAATTACCGGCAAACCAATATTAATAGAGTTTCTGTAAAAGATTCGTGCAAAAGATTTTGCTACAACTGCCTGTACTCCTAACGCTTTCAGAACACCAGGTGCCTGCTCTCTGGAAGAACCACATCCAAAGTTTTCTCCACCTACCACGAAATCTCCTGGTTTTACTTTCTTTGAAAAATCCGGATCCAGAGATTCAAATGCATGACCTTTCATCTCATCCAGATTCGGAAGTAACAGATACTGTGATGCTATGATCTGGTCTGTATCCAGGTCATTATGAAATTTAAAAATTGTTCCTGTTTCCATAAAAACTGTTTCCTTTCTGTATCATTTTATCTTTTTACAATTTATCACTTGTCTCTCTTTAACGATTTAGTCAGATAAATTCTTTTCCTATTTTAGCACAAAAGACAGGAGATTGAAAACGCCTGTTTTCAATATTCCTGTCTTTTTTTACAATCGTTATTACATTAACTCTTTTAAAACAGAATGTCCAATTGTTCCCTCAGGCATTGGCACTCCAAAATTCTCCGCCACAGAAGCACCGATCACAGCAAAAGTATCTTCGTCTTTTATCGCACCGCCATTTTTCATTCTCTTTGAGTAAGCAATGAATGGTACATATTCTCTTGTATGGTCAGTTCCTGTATAAGTCGGATCATTTCCATGATCTGCAGTGAGAATAAGCAGATCATTCTCTCTCATTTCTTCTAACAACACACCCAGATTTTTGTCAAATTTCTCAATCTCTTTTCCGTAACCTTCCACATTTCTTCTGTGTCCCCATAATGCATCAAAATCTACAAGATTAACAAAACATAACCCTCTGAAATCTCTCTTGCAGATTTCAATTGTCTGCTCCATTCCATGTACAGAGCTGTTTGAATGATGAGTTTCTGTAATGCCTTCTCCGCAAAAAATATCATGAATCTTTCCAACACCGATCACATCAAATCCATGATCTTTCAACACGTTTAACGTGGTAAGTCCGGTGGGTTTCAATGCATAATCATGACGGTTACTGGTACGTTTAAATTCACCTTTTTTCTTACCAATGTACGGTCTTGCAATAACTCTTCCAACTCTCCATTCATCCTTCATGGTAATTTCTCTTGCAATTTCACAGCAGCGGTACAGATTCTGAAGATCAAAAGTTTCTTCATTTCCGCAAATCTGAAGAACAGAATCTGCTGAAGTATAAACAATCATTGCACCCGTCTGAATCTCCTCTTCGCCCAGTTCCTCAATAATCTCCGTTCCGCTTGCGCTCTTGTTTCCTATCACTCTTTTTCCGCATCTTTTCTCCAGTTCTGCGATCAATTCCGGCGGGAACCCTGTTTCTGTAAAGGTTTTAAATGGTTTTTCTGTTTTGATTCCCATCATCTCCCAGTGTCCGGTCATGGTATCTTTTCCATTGCTAGCTTCACCCAGATGCGTATATCGCCCCTTGGGATTCTCAACACCCGCCATTTTTCCTGCCGGATGAAGATTCAGCATTCCCAGTTTTCTAAGATTTGGAATCTCCAGAGAACCCATTTTCTCAAGAATATGTCCAAAAGTATCCACCCCGATATCACCAAATTTTGCTGAATCCGGCATTGCCCCGATCCCCAGAGAATCAAGTACAATTACAAAAATTCTGTCGTAATTTTTCATTTATGTTTACTCCTTCTCTTACATTTTATTAATCGCTGACCTTTTCCTGTTCCCTTTTATTCGTCATTCACTTTTTTTACTTTTCGCAATTAAAAATCACTTGCAATGATGGGCGTTTACCTTATATTTCTCGGGAATTTATCAGATTTCGTAGTCCAAATCCCAGCGGTAGCAAATCCTTCAGTGTGTAGATATCATAATGCTCTTTATCTATTGCCAGAATAATCCGAAATGTCTCCGGATCACAGAACTCCATCATTACCTGACGGCAGACACCACAGGGAGCTGTATACTCTGTCAAAATCCCATCTTTTCCACCCACAATACAAATTGCGTCAAACTCCCTGACGCCTTCGCTCACTGCTTTAAAAATTGCGGTTCGTTCTGCACAGTTCGTAGGTGTATATGCTGCATTTTCAATGTTACACCCTGTATAAATCTGTCCGTTTTTTGTAAGTAATGATGCACCAACCTTAAAATTTGAATAGGGTGTATAAGAAAATTTGAGCTGTTCCATTGCAGTCTCAATCAGTTTGCTGATCATTGATTTTTCCAGATTCTGCATTCTCTGTCACCTCCGTCCTTACAGAACTTGTCCCTGATCTTCTTTAATCATTCTGCGGATTGCCTCTACAGCTACCCGGATTGCCATGTCTGTGTCATGTACAACCGGATTCTCAAGACCCAGCTTCTCTCTCTCCTGATTTGCCAATACCAACAGACAGGAACCCATCCTCGCCCTGAGTTTACCGGCTACGATGAAAAGTGCCGCGGATTCCATTTCAGAAGCAAGACATCCCATTCGTTTCCAGGCTTCCCATTTATTGATCAACTCATAACCTGCCGGCATTGCTTCCGGCTCATGCTGTCCATAGAAAGAATCTTTAGACTGTACCACACCTGTATGATATATAAATCCTTTCTCCTTCGCAGCTTCAACAAGAGCATTGGTCACATCCAGATTTGCCACTGCCGGATATTCAATTGGCGCATATTCTCTGCTTGTTCCTTCCATACGTACTGCTGCTGTCGCAATTACAATGTCTCCACTTTTTATTTCCGTCTGCATTCCACCACAGGTTCCGATTCTGACAAAAGTATCCGCTCCGCAGCGATACAGCTCTTCCATTGCAATGGACGCTGATGGGCCACCAATACCGGTTGACGTTACACTGACCTTCACTCCATCCAGTGTTCCTGTATAAGTGATATATTCCCTGTTGTCTGCGATCAGCACAGGATTATCAAAATACTGTGCAATCTTTACACATCTTTTCGGATCTCCCGGAAGGATCACATAACGGCCCACTTCATCTTTTGCCACTTGAATATGATACTGTCTGTTTACATCTTCTGAGTAATTTTTCATAATCATCCCATCCTTTTCGTTTTCACGTGAAACATCGGTTGCCACTGTTTAACAATCCTCTTAATTAATGCATTTAAGACAGTTCAACAGGATTTCATGTTCTGATGAGCTGAATCAATATACATTATTTACAAGAATTACTATAGTATCTTCCTTTTATTATGATTATAAATCATATACCTGTATGAGAAAAGTTCTTTTTTAGACCTGAATCCAATATCCGTCCATCTGCAAATATCTTCCTTGTTAATTTACGGTTATAAAAAAACTGAGGTCGTCGCTCCACGATAAGGAACTCTGACCTCAATGGATTTGTGGCTGTTTTATAAGTTAACTCTCGAGAGGTAATTAATTCTCATATTATTAACTACATATCTTGAATAAACCGCATAAATAAGCCATTCTTTTGAATCGAGAGTTAATTTTACAGGAAGTTAAGAAGAGTATTTCCATCCGCATCCTGCTCTATCTTTGGATACAGCGCAACTTCAACTGTATTGGCACCAAGCCCTGCAAGAGCTACCAGTGCACGATAAGCATATTCTGTATTGAAATCTCCGATCGGTTCACCAAAATAGTCCCACTGACCAAGCTTTTTTGAGAATTTCTGGCCCTCTTTGATAAGCTTTAGCTGAATTTCTGTCAGCATTGTCTTCCAGTTTTCTGCAACATCACCGGTAAGAACAGAAGTGTCAAATTCCATACCAGGACCTATATTCACAGCTGCTATTTTTTCAAGCATTTCCTTATCCGCAGCTGCCGGAGAATTCTTTACCATCAACTCATTGGCCTTATTAAAAAATGTGATCGGATCCACATTAGGAGTCACCACAGTCCTGAATTGTGCTTCCGCCCCAAAGCTTTATGGTTCAATAATATTAAAATATTTATACTCTGACGTGATAGTAACCGCATCCATCAATCGTGTCAGGCAGGTCTCATCACCCTCCTGTTCGATCAAGGCAGCAACATTCTCAGCGTTTTTCTGAACAACAGCCAACAGTCCGGCACGTTTGGTATTCCATGTCACATCTGCATCCGGATCCTGTGCATCCTTCTGATAAAGAAGTACGCCATTTTTTACGCGGAGTACATAATTACCTTCCGGCAATATAATATTTGCTGTAAAGGTCAGATCTGGAATCTTCGTCGTATCTACAAAAATTCCCAGATAATCCAGAATCATATCCGGTGTCATATGTAAGAAAACATCACCGTTACCGCTACTTCGCGTTGCATCATCGGTATTTGTACCATTTCGCAGTTCCTGTGCAGCACAAAGATAAGCACTGCGCCATGGACCTGATTCTGCCTGATATCCCAATTGCTCCAATGCATCCGCACACAGATAACGTGCATCCGTATTTTCCGGATCAGCAAAAACCAGCGTATTGGTAATCTGAGCCACCCACTGATATTCTCCCTTTGCAAAATCTTCTTTTGCTTTTTCAAGAACAGCATCTGTATCACCGAAATATTCTACCAGCTTTTGGGCATAATCCGATGGTGTAAGTTCAGCAAGATGGACAGGATTACCGTCATACCAGCCCATATATTTCTCATATACTGCCTTCGAATTATGAGAAACTGTACCGTAATACTGACGAGTATACCAGACTTTCTCCAGTTCCTCCGGAAGCTGGATCATATTGGCAATCTCTGTTTCCGTATAACCTTCATTAATGTAGAGCAATGTCTGGTCGTTAATAAACTTATATACAGCTGCTGTATTGGTCATATATTCCTGAATGGTATCATTTCCCCAATGTGGCCAGTTATGGGACTGGAATACCACATCTGCCTTATCACCATAGAGAGCCAGAGATTCCATGATGTACTCTGCCCATGCGTTTCCGTCACGCACCTGGGCTCCGCGGAGTGTATACAGATTGTGGAGTGTTCCTGTACAGTTTTCAGCCATCCACAAAGCATTTTTGGATCCAATCCAGAAGTTCATCTCTGCCGGTGCTTCGGTGCCCGGAGTAAGCTGAAATTCAATTTCCACTCCGTCAATGGTATGCTTCTCACCAGTTTGTGTGATTTCAAGTGTAGGAGAAATATAACTTGTGCTGCCCTTGGACTGTCCCATACCAATACCAATGGCAAGGGATCCTGTTTCACCACCCTCAAGCATTGTTCCATACTGATAACTTGCTCTTCGTCCCATAGCAGTACCTGCATAAATATTCTCGCTGACAGCATGCTTCTCAAAGCCTTCCGGTGCAATTACCTGCACATTACCGGCTTGTACCTCTTCTTCCGAAACAATTCCCTTGACTCCACCGAAATGATCAACATGAGAATGGCTGTAGATCACTGCCTTTACAGGAAAAGTGCCCAGATTCTCTTCCACCAGGGCAAGAGCCGCTTGTGCACACTCTACACTCATCAATGGATCTACTACAATCCATCCTGTATCGCCTTTTATGAATGTGACATTTGACATATCATAGCCACGCACCTGATAAATTCCATCCGTTACTTCAAAAAGACCATAAATGTGATTCAGCTGTGTATCTCTCCAAAGACTGGGATTCGCTGTATCCGGAGCATCCTGATCCAGAAAAGCATATACCGTCTGACTCCATACAAGCTTTCCGTTCTCATCATAAATATCCAGAGTATCCGGAGAAGCGATCTGACCCTTTGTAGCATTCTCAAACTCTGCAGTATCCTCGAAATCCAGCAATGCATAAACTTCCTGGTTTGCATCAATCGTATACTGAGTGGCCGGTTTACTTTCCGCTGTTAATTCTGATGCTGCAGCTGCGGTTAAACTGCCACAGACAGTCATGGTAAATGTCAATGCGGCGGTAATCAAAGCAATTACTTTTTTTCTTTTCATGCTATTTCCCCCTTGTTCTACAAGAATTTTGAATATTCTCTGCTGTAAATCTTAATTGATCACAAGAGCTATATTTAACCGAATCAAGTAAGTCCCCTGCGGGGGTTGCGAAAAGCAATAAGCAGTGGGTGGGGACTTGCTTGTATCAGGAGGAGTGCAAGCTCCTTCTGATAAACTGCGGAGCAGTTATTCGGTTATGAGCAAGTAGCGAAGCGGATTGCGAATATCCGCTTGACTAAAATATAGCATGAATATATCAGGGAAACAATCAAGCTGTTGCAAAATGACATTTTTATTACGGTAAATCAACACAATAAGCGGTAAAACAACATTTCTTTATATAGTGGGATTACTTTTCATAGCAACTGCAGCCAACCTGACCAGATGATTTTCTTCACTTATAGATTTCATTTGGTCTGCATTAAACAAAATGCATCCACAGTGTCCCGGAAATGTGGGAAAACATATAATTTTCAGATTGGTATCTATTTCCGGACTATAGTCCATGATTTCAAGTGTTTCGCCGTACAAGGTGGCACGTTCATAAACATGAAGCCATTTTGCGTCCATATTGGAGAAAAGGCTGGAAAAGGAATTTCCGATCATCTTGTCCAACGGCAGCTTTTCCAATGTAGCCAAGGCTTCATTCCCATATCGAAAGATCCAGTCCACTGCCTTTTTTTCTTCATTAAATACCATTTCTATATCCGTAAATGCAAACGGGAGACTATCACATATTTTATAATATTTGCCATATTCTTCCGGGGTCAGCGGCAGCTTTTTTTTACTGATCTTTGCAATCATTAGCTCCTGTTTTTTCTGCAGTTCTTCTCTGAGAGCCTTTTTCTTTCTCTTTGTATAGCAGATTTCCTCTCCATTAGACAGTAAAATTTTATCTCCAATATCACTGATTGCAGACACAGCGATCATACAGCCACGTTTTACCTCCATAAACCCTTCATTCAACTGCTTCTTCAATGCTTTCAGTGTCATTCGGCAACGATAAACACTTCCATCAAACATATGAATCGTACAATGATCATCTGACATGATCACATAAAGAATGTCTGCACACCGGATAGCAATCTTAGTACGATTAAAAGTTACTGTAATAAATTCCTGCTGCATAGCTGATTCTCCTCTTATAAGTAAAAATCTACGATTACTCTTTCTTCTTCATATATATTGTTTTACATCCTGCACTCAATTCGTATTATAACACTTTCATCGGTCAGTTCTGAGTATTTTTACATCTCTGAATAAGGGATAACACCAGAACGAAACCCAAATGTTAGCTAAAAAATACTTCTTTTTTGTGAAAAATCATTACACGAACGTGATCAGAAAACAAGAAAGAATCCTGCTTGCAGGATTCTCCGCCTGCGGCGGGTCGCTTCAGCGACATAATTCCATTCCGCCGCAGTGCGATCCTGCCCGAAGGGCTTTGTTATGTTATAGGAACATTACGGAGTAATTTCCTATAACATAACAAAAGCGTTCGTTGTCAGCTAATCCAGCTAACATTTCGAACGCTTTGAAGCCCGTCCATAAGAGGATTTGAACCTCCGACCCCTCGCTTAGGAGTTCATCCTGGTACAGAAAACAGCTTGCATTCTATGTCAATCAAAGTCATTCAAAGCCTTGATTTTACTGCTTTTTCTGTCAATTTCAGAAAAGATAAGAAAACCTGTTTTCATCTGAGGAATTACAGTTTGGGTGGAAAAATGGTGGATTTTCCACCATTAGGGTAAAGCCAACCTGTTCCTTCCAATTATAAATGATGACTACCATTACCTGACATTTTACAGTAATGATTATTTGGTTTTCTTATTAGATCTATGTCTATTATACCGTGCTTGCGGTCAACTGTCGATAACAAATTGACCGCAAATGTATTATTTTTTCTTACGTTTACACTTTGTATCACAAAACTTCTACACTTCAAATACTCGGAAGTGTTTCTGAACAGATTCATATTTCCCTGTTTCGTAATTTAGTATTTTCCATACCGGATTTAATTGCTCGTCCGTTAACGGAGTAACCTGATTGTCTTTATCCAGCCATGCAAAAATTATCTGTTCTGATTCTATCCAGGTTAAGTTTTTATCCTTCTTTATCTCATCAATATTCTCCTAAATATTTTTCTAGTCATTGCAATATAAAATTGCTTATACAGTCTCTCCCTTAAGAGTCCTGGTATTCTGGATAATATACAGAGAGACCGATATGACCATCATTATAGCGCACAAACCAATCAACAGATCTGATACCATCGGTGTAATGTGGAACCATATAATATGCACCGCTGCAGTTCCATATAATAAAAAGGTTACTATCTTTCCATGCCAGTCTGCACCATGTACTTTTCCTGTCTTTTGTATCACAAGACATCCACTGACTACCATATACAGCTCCTTACCTGCCATTATTACGATTAAAAGAAGCACATGCGGAAAACGAGTAAACAGACAGATTAACATCGCTGCCTGTGTCAGCTTATCAGCCACCGGATCAAGTATTTTTCCTAAATTACTAATTCTATGGAATCTTCTTGCGATATATCCATCAGCAAGATCCGTAAGACCAGACAGCAATAAGATTTCACCAGCTAACAGAGGATTTTTCTTTACACAATAACTCCATATAATTACCGGAATCAGACAAAGCCGAAAAAAAGAAAGAAGATTAGGAACCGTAATAATTCTATTCAAATTTTCTTCCTGATTCACTTCACTCTGCATGTACGGTCACCTCACTTTCCTTTTTTTTAGACATAAACCAATAAAATATAACACAAAATGCTAAAGCAAACACAACACCAAAAACATTTTGAATCACTCTAAGACTAACCGCTCCTTGTAGTCCATAAGTCTCTGCAGCAATGGCTAAAGCACCAAATGTGTTAAATACTGCCTGCCAGCCATATTGTGCTGAAAATCCTACACCGATTCCACCAAGAATTCCTATATATGCATAGATTGACGAAGGAAGCAGAAAATATAATACTGTAAAACATATAACACCTGCAATATTTCCGACAATCCTTTTACGGACTCTGTAGTGCATATCTTCCATAAACGGCAAAATCGTGGACATGGCCGCAATACCAGCCCACATTGCACGTGGCATATTACAAAGTTCTGCAATGCAAAGGACAATCGGTACGCATAAAATCTGACATATCTGCCATTTTGTTCTGGAAGAAGTGATATCAAATTCTTGTATCAGATCTTTCAGATTTCTTTTATAAGTTCTGTTTTTATGATTTCGATAAAATACGAAGCAGGTAAGTGCTGCACCTAAAGCCATTCCGACTAATCGCATCTGATAGCTTTTTCCCGTAACATCATAACCATATAGTAGCAGATACCCAAGAACCAATGTAGATTGATTAAACATGAATGGATTATGGCATCCGAACAGAATCAACACAGCCAGTGCCGCAATATTTAACAGCATTCCCAATACCGGTGAAAACTGATTTGCTAAATGCGGACATACAGTCATAATTACAAAGAACAAAGCCAAAAGCATCGTAGATTGTCCGGTGTGGATCCCCAGATCCGCATTTCTAAACACCATGAGACATAATAAGACTACTACACCTACAATGCTGTTCTCATTTCCAAATAGGATGCTGAAAATACTAACAAAGAAAAAACAAAATGCCATTGTAACAGCTATCTTCACCAGATATACCCACATATGATATAATTTTTCTTTTAGTGTTTCACTCTTTTTCAACAGGTTTTTAGAACCTGTCTGATTTAACTGCAACTCCTGATAAAATGTCATATAAATCCTCCCATCTTCTAATTTATCTTAAAACTATATAATCTCATCTTTCTGCTTTGGCAGCTCTATAACAAATCTGCATCCACCATATTCACGGTTTTCTGCTTTGATTGTTCCTCCGGCACTATCTACAATCCGTTTTACAAGTGCAAGACCTAGGCCATTTCCTTCTGCTTTATGAGATCCATCTACCTGATAGAACTTGTCAAATATTCTGGATTTTACATCATCCTCTATTCCTGGTCCTTCATCTTCCAGAATGAACTTAACAGAATCCTGTTCTTGTTTCAGAAACATCGTAATTGTCCCCTTTGAAGGGCTGAACTTAATCGCATTATCCAAAAGATTTATCCAGATATGCATAAAAAGTCCTTCATTCCCAGTATATTTAACTTCCTCCAATTCTACCTGAAAACCAATTTCTTTTTCTGTCCATTTTGTTTCCAATGAAAGAAATGCCTGGCGGATCTGTTCATCCAGACGATATTCTGTTTTTTTCATTGGTATATTCTGATTCTCTAACTTGGATAACAGCAAAATATTACCAACCAATCCGGAAAGTCTTTGGGTGTTAAATAAGATTTTTTCTACATATTCCTCTTGATCCGGAGACAGTTCTTCTCCCTGAAGCAGCATTGTATATCCTTCAATGGCATTAATCGGGGTCTTAAACTCATGAGAAACATTAGATACAAAATCCATCTGCAGCACCTCTGTTGCACGAAGTTCTTTTGTCATAACATTAAAACTTTGATAAGATTCTCCAACTTCTGCTATACGGCTGTTCGTTTCCAAATGCTGTTCAAAATCTCCCTGAGAAACTTCCTTCATTGCTTTACTAAGTCTGGTAATTGGTTCCAGTAACTTTGCATTGATAAAGGAAGTGATCAGCCCTGCAATCAATGTATTGAAAATCAAAAGCCAGCCAAGCACAGGTATGCTGCCCGGCAGATTAAAAAAATGATTCAAAAAAGCAAATAATAAAGCAGATATGACTGTTGAAAATACAAGTGCCAGCCAGATTGCACCAGTCAGACAGGATCGGATCCGCAATACTTTTTCTTTCTTTTGTTCCATTATTTTTTCACCACCTTGTATCCAATTCCACGCATTGTTACGATTTCAAAATCAGGGTTATCTTTAAAACGCTCTCTGATTCTTCCTATATGTACCTCTATCGTATGTGGGTCTGCCTCCGTCTCGTATCCCCATACTTCATCCATCAACTGTTGTTTTGTAAATGTTCTGCCTGGCGAAGCTGCAAGCTTATATAAAAGCAGGAATTCTTTTTTAGGCAAAACAAGACTTTCCTTATCAGTTGTAACCGTCATTGCATCATAATCAAACTCTGTTGAACCGATCACAATTTTGTGTTCATTCAGTATCTGTGCACGGCGAAGCAGTGCTCCGACTCTTAAAACCATTTCATTCACATTTACCGGTTTTACCATATAATCGTCACTTCCCGAAAGAAATCCCTGGCGCATATCATCAAAGGAACCTTTCGCAGTGATCATAAGCACTGGTATCTGATATCCTGCTGAACGAAGTTCTGACACCAGTTCATAGCCATCCATAACCGGCATCATAATATCAGAAATGATCAGATCAATATATTCCTTATCCAATACTTCTAATGCCTGTGCTCCATCCGATGCACTTTTGACTTGATATCCATTCTTCTCAAGCACTTTTTGGAATAGCTGGCTTAATTCTTTATCATCTTCTACAATCAATATTTGAAACACGTTTTCCTTCCTCCTTAATTAAAACAGATACCTTGCCCATCCAAGCAGATGCTGTACCAAAAATATTTTTCTCTGACGTTTCTTTGTTAATTCGATTGGCTCTACATGATATGGATCATTATAAGTTCCGCCTTCTAATATCTGGCGGGACACTTTTTCATACTCCATCATGCCCTCTTCCAACTGTTTATTAATATCTTTACTGCGAATTACAAGCATCAGTTCCGTATCCAGATATGCACTTCTCATGTCCATATTAAAGGAACCGATTACAGACAGATCATCGTCAATCAGAATACTTTTTCCGTGGTATGAATAACCGCCTTCATATTCCCAGATATTAATTCCTGTACTTAAGATTCTATTTCTGTTTTTCGCATAATCGGCAGACCCAAATGGATTCCCATTATTCGCAACTGAATTTGTCATGATAGAAAAATCTGAAACGTTCTCTGCAATCTCCTCCCATGTATTATACATCATATCATTACAGATAATATATGGCGTGTGGATCTTCACACGATTTTTTGCATTTTTCATCAATTCTCCCAACTGATACCACACTACTGGTTCTTTGGAACCTGTGTGAATAGGATTTGACACTAATGTAATCTTTTCTGTCTCAAAAGTTTCGTCCGTATAATCGGTCTCGCAGATTCTTTCCTTATTCTCTTCAAAATATTTCTGATAGCTGTTCTGCAGCTCTAAAACTGCGTTCTTTACAGATTTTCTATTTGCCAGTTTTTTATTGTTATGAAAATAACCACTGTCTTCCTGATTCCATATGGTTTCAAAATACTCTGACAACTGGTTAACTGAATTTTCTTTCTCAGGTTCATCGCAAACCACTAACACGTCTCTGTCATAGTTTTTATGTCCCGGAAAATCACCCAGGAAATAATTGTATGTATTTCTTCCCCCAAGAATATATCTCTTTCCATCTGCAATCAAATATTTATCATGCATTCTACCCATCATTTTCCACGGTTTCAACGGATTGGCCTTATTATACAGTTTAATTTCAACATTCTCATGGGAAGATAATCCATAGAAATACGGATTTCCTTCCATATCAATCCAGCTCTCCATTCCATCTACTAACAGACGAATATGTACACCTCTGTCTGCCGCATCATGCAGTGCTCCTAAAATCAATTTTCCACTTTCATCGGATTGAAATGCAAAAGTAGAAAGAATAATTTCCTTTTTTGCATTCTTGATCAAACGCACTCTTTGTAAAAGCGCTTCTGGATTCTTTTCTATGATTACTGCCCGTTCTGTATTTTCACTGCATTCGTTCCATGACCCATTTTTTGTTTCTTTTTTGGTTGTATTGGACACTTCCGGCTGCTTTTTATATGCAACGCAGATTCCGAGCAATTCATAAAAAGCCACACATAAAAAAATTGCCAGTATAACAAGAAGGATTTTACATATTTTATGCTTTTTCATTGTACATCACCTGATTCCTTTTTATTTCATACTTATACAATACAAAGTCAATCTCAATTTAACCTCAACAAAATTTATTTTTCATAAAAAAATATGACCGGCTTCTTTTTAAAGAAACAGTCATATTTTTATTCTAATATATGAAGGAGCTTTTCTTACTCCGTTGTATTAATCACTATTTTATTTCTTCCATAAGCTGTCGGATTTTTCTCAATGTACACCGTGTAACTGCCAGGTCATCTTCTTGTATATTCGATATGATTTTTTCATAAGCTTCTATCATTTTTTCTTTCTGACAATTACTTAATTCAATTGCCTTGTTCGTCAAAACAAGGTATGTTCTTTCTTTTTTTTCATCTAATTTCCAGATAATATATCCTTTATTTTCAAGACTTTTTACCATCTTAGATGTTTCTGGAATCGATAATTTCATGTATTCTGCCACTTCTGAAAGATATACTCCTTCATGACAGTCTGATTTTTCAACACATTCCTTTATACTACACCACTTTACAACTTTTTCATAAAAAAATATCGTACAGGACTTTCTGATGTATAATGAATTTGACCCAAAACATTACAAAGGAAAGTGACCCTGTACGACAAAAACATTATACAACGAAAAAACACTGATTGGTAGACTTCATCAATATTTTTTGATTTATTTTGAAACTTTTTCTGTTCCGACAGCAGATACCTTATTTCTGCTGATATTATCCATACTGACCTTAGAATCTGCACATTCCATCCGGTTTCTGTATCAGCATTTTTTATCCGGAATAACGGAGAAATCACTGAATGTATTTTATTATGTATGTTCCTATGCAAAGGTTGATTATTCCAGATTTACGAATACCACTGTCAGGATTACTTTGAAGCTGATACCGGATTCATTGCAGACGCAGCCTGTATTTCTGTGCGTGGATGATACGATGGTATCTAAATTTGGCACAAAATTTGAAAATGTTTCAAAACTGTTTGACCATGCTGCACACAACGGTTCCAACTATCTGAATGGACACTGCTTTGTGAGTGTCATGCTCTGCGTACCTGTCTGGAATAGGGATAAAGTATCTTATCTTTCCGTTCCTCTTGGCTATCGTATGTGGCAGAAAAAAGAATCTAAACTGGAACTGGCAGCCTCCATGATCCGGCAGGTTATGCCTGAATTTCACAGCAAAGATCATGTCATCATCCTTTGTGACAGCTGGTATACAAAACAAAATCTGGTATCCATCGTTGATGAATATTCGAATCTGGATCTGATTGGCAATGCAAGGATTGATTCTGTCATGTATGATCTTGCACCTGCACAGACCGGTCGTCGGGGACGTCCTGCCAAACATGGAAAACATCTTTCTGTTGAAACAGATTTTACGTTTTCCAATGAAAAGATTGGTGATTATTATACCGGTGTCCGCCGGGTTCTCGCTAAGATCTTTGGCAATAGGGAAGTCCTTGCCTATGTCACTGCCACAGAAAAAGAACATGGTACAAAACGACTGTTTTTCAGTACCATTTTCCCGGAAGATCTGCAGATTTTCTGTGCATGGCAGGAAAAAGCACCATTGAACCAGACCGGAAGTGACCGTATGAAATACATTCCACTGTTGCTATATTCGTTACGCTGGAATATTGAAACAAGCTACTATGAACAGAAAACGTTCTGGTCTTTTTGTAACTATATGGTGCGAAGCTGCAAAGGGATTGAAATGCTGGTCAATCTGATTAACGTCAGTTACTGTGCCATGAAGATTCTGCCCTATCAGAACGAACATTTTTCTGAGTACCGTACAAAAAGCGTACAGGAGTTTCGTTTTGAATTAAGTCAGGGCATTCGCAGTCAGATATTTTTTGCCACTTTCGTGAAAAATATCGAAACACATATAAAATCAAATGCCATGACAAAGGCCTTAAAACAGCTGATTCATCAACAAGTCTATCATTTATAAAGTTGTAAACTGGTGTTTATACTATAAAGAAACAAATAATCTGTTCTTTCAACAAATTCAAATATACTTTCAACATTGATGCTCTTTAAAAAAAACTCCTCTGCACTGGTTCCTGCTCCCATATTATCGTTCCTCTCTTTCTATATATTCTTTTTTGCTGACTAGACTCTTATATGCCGGGCGAATGATCTTATCTGTAGTTATCAATTCTTCCAGGCGATGTGCACTCCAACCAGCAATTCTTGCTATCGCAAATAATGGCGTGTACAATTCTCTTGGAATATTCAACATGTCATACACAAAACCACTATAGAAATCTATATTAGGACTTACTCCTTTGAATATCTGACGCTGCTTTGCAATCAACTTAGGTGCAATCTTCTCAATATTGTTATAAAGGGTCATATCTTTCTCACGTCCTTTATCCCTTGCGAGTTGTTCTACAAAGCCTTTGAACACCCTTTCTCTTGGATCTGAAATAGAATATACAGCATGTCCCATTCCATAAATAAGTCCTTTCTGATCAAACGCCTCTTTCTTCAAAATCTTACTCAGATATGATGCAATTTCCTCTTCGTCTTCATAATCTTTCACATGACTTTTAATATCATCCATCATATTCATTACCATCAGATTTGCACCGCCATGTTTTTTTCCTTTTAAGGATGACATTGCTGCTGAAATAACAGAATACGTATCTGAACCTGAAGATGTTACTACCCGTGTAGTGAATGTAGAATTGTTACCACCACCATGTTCCATATGTAACAATAATGCTATATCCAGTACTCTTGCTTCCAGTTCTGTGAATTTTGTATCTGGTCTTAATAGGCGCAGGAAATTTTCAGCAATAGATAAATCTTTTTCAGGTCTATGAATATACATACTTTCGTTTTTTTCATAATGACAATAAGCATGGTATGCATATACTGCTAACATAGGAAATGCTGCGATCAACTGCATACTCTGCCTTAGCACATTCGGAATTTCAAGACTTTCTTTCTCCTTATCGTAAGAGCCCAATGTAAGAATACTTCGAGTCATAGAACCCATAATATCTGATGTAGGTGCTTTCATAATGACATCTCTGGTAAAGTTAGTCGGTAGTTCCATACAATCAGATAGTCTTCCCTGAAATTCCATTAACTGTGTATCAGTTGGCAATTCTCCGAATAAAAGAAGATATGCTCCTTCTTCAAAGACAAACCTTTTTCCTTTACTTCCTGTTACTAAATCTTTTATATTATAACCACGATAAGATAACTCGCCATCACATGGACTCTTTACTCCATCACGATATTCAAAAGCTTTTATATCAGAAATATTTGTAAGCCCCGTCAACACACCTTGGCCTTTTTCATCTCGTAAGCCTCTTTTTACACCATACTCTGAATACAGATTCTTACTAATGCTATCATTTTGTTCACAAAAAATTGCTTGCTGTTTCATATAATTTTCCAAATTGCTCATTTGAATCGCTCCTTTCATTCTGTTACGAACTTACATACTATACTCAGATATTCTTGTTTCCAGAGCATTCAGCATTGTCTGTTCTTATTCTTATTCATTAGCAATACAATACAATGAAAAACTCAATTTAACCTCAACAAGGTTTGTTTTTTCATCCATGCAAAATCTTCTTTGTACAACAGACTGTTAGATATAGCAAAAACGGCCTTTCAAAAACAGTTAACTTCTAAATCAACTGTTTTTTGAAAGGTCGTTTCATCAGATTCTTATAGCAATCCAGCAAATAATCTCATAAATAATTGTCCCAGTCGCAAATATGCACTTCGTCCGGTTTGATATTGGTCTGTCACATCACGACATTCTCCCATCGTTCTTATCAGATCATTTTTTATTTCCACAACTGCCTGACAATCTGCCATAAAACAGCCGTTTTCAAAATGGTGATATAAACTTCGATAATCCAGATTAATTGTTCCACAAGTTGCCATACAGTCATCTGCTACACTCATTTTTGCATGACAGAAACCAGGAGTCCACTCATAAACACGAACACCATGTTTAACTAATCCATGATAAAAAGAACGAGTTATATTATAAATAAATTTTTTATCAGGGATACCAGGTGTGATAATTCTTACGTCTACCCCTCGCTTAGCAGCCAGACATAACGCATGCGTCATTTCATCTGTTATGATTAGATATGGAGTCATAAACCAACAGTATTTTTCAGCTTTATTTATCATACTGATATAAACTTCTTCTCCTACTTGCTCATTATCCATAGGGCTGTCTGCATAAGGTTGAACAAACCCAGTTTGCTGTGCCGCATAATCATAGTGGAAAAGGTATTTACTAAAATCAGAATCATTAGCATCCTTATCACTTACTGCATTCCACATTTCCAAAAATGTCACCGTAAGCGACTGAACAGCATCTCCTTCTAAACGAATACCTGTATCTTTCCACTGTCCATACGGGTGTGTGTAATTAAAATATTCGTTTGCTAGATTATATCCACCTGTAAATCCGACTTTTCCATCAATAACTGTTATTTTTCTATGATCACGATTGTTCAAAAACAGATTTAAACCTGGCATAAACGGATTGAATACACGGCAATGAATTCCTATTGCCTCCATCTTTTTCACAAAATCTGTGTTAATAAAGCCTATAGAACCCATATCATCGTAGAATACTCTAACTTCCACACCTGCTTTTACTCGCTCTTCCAGAACATCTTGAATCTTATGCCATGCTTCAGCGTCTTCTATCGCATGATATTCCATAAAGATAAACTTCTGTGCTTTCTCCAAATCCTTAAGCTGTGCCTCTAATCCTTTCACTGCTTCATCAAAATACACAATATCCGTATTCTGATAGATTGGATACTGCGAATTTCTTTGTATGTAACTTGCTATATTTCCTGCTTTCGGAATTGTTTCTTTTATTCTGCTCAAACACTCCTGACTGTCCGGAAGCATTGGTAACAATTTGCTATCAATTTCTGCATATCGCTCACGCATTTTATGTGTGCCACCATTCAAACCAATCAACAAATACAGGCCTACACCCATAATTGGGAAAATTAGAATTAAGATGACCCAAGGCATTTTCATAGAGGATGTCTTATTTGATGCGTACAATCCCAAAACCAAGATTCCACTCAAAATCCTTGTAAATAAATTTATGATTTCTGCATATTCATTCAAGCGTGTTACGATAGTAATAATAAAAATCACTTCTAGAAGAATGCAGATTATGGAAAAACACAGCCGTTTTACCCCATTTTTTGTTTTTGCTTTGCCCTCTAAAGTATCTTGTTTCATATATATTCCACCTTCCTATTTGCTCAGTTTTCTCCCTAAATTTCGTGGAACATACCAATTTTGTCTTTTATTCTCTGCATTTCATTATCTGCTTCAATGATAGCTCTTGCAGAATGAAGTAATTCTTCACTTATCTCATCATAGCCAGGCATTTCTTCAATTCCTTTTTTATAGCGAAGTTGATGTTCCAATGTTGCCCAGAAATCCATACCATTGGTTCGAATCTGTAATTCTACACGCATAGGTGTTTTACCCTTAGCAAAAAATACTGGTATTTCAACAATCATATGATAGCTTCGATAACCATTCGATTTTGGATTTTTTATATAATCTTTTATTTCAATAACTTTAATATCATCCTGTTGGGTAATCAAATCTGATATCATATAAATATCGTCAATAAACGCACAAACTATTCGAACGCCTGCTACATCATTGAGATATGTCTGTATATTTTCTGTTGTAAATTCATATCCCATCTTCTGCAGTTTATCGTAAATACTATTGGGCTTCTTAATTCTTGTTTTTATAAAAGAAATAGGATTTCGATTGTTCTCAACTGAAAATTCATCATCCAAAACCTCAAGTTTAGTTTGTATCTCCCGAATAGCACAACGATACATCATCATTAAATTATAAAATTTTGTAGCATTATTTAAAAACTGTAGTGATTCCGGACTGTTCATCCTGAGTTTTTTTACTTCATCTTTTGTCATGGAACTTTCCTTTCTACCTCATCCCTGATTTCAAAACATTATTTATTTTGATAGTTGATTCGTTCTCCTTGAATTACTGGATAACAAATCATTTTATCACTATCCAGATTTTCTACATGCATATCTACTGCACTGATCTGATGGTTTTCATAAGTATTGTAATAATAAATACCTTTTGTAACATTACAACACGACGTATACAATGTGATTTCATATTTTCCATCCGCTACTTCGCAACATCCTCGTTGCTGATCCACAGATCCGAGAATGTGGAAGAATTGGCTAACGCTTTCTTCCTCTGATTCACCTGAAATTGCATTTACCTTTGTAAAAGCTACACGTACAAAGCGTGAGGAAGATGAGAGATCTCCCGGAAGACCTAATCCTCCCGTACCTCTACTATATGCATCAAGAGCCAAATTTTCGCAGAAAGTATTTCTGGGCTGTTTAGGAGATAAATACATATAATTATTTAGTTGAAACATCTGCTGTGGAAATGGCGGATTATTCGTAAGCACTCCTACTGGATTATCATAAATATGCAAACCATCTGACATAGATTCTACCGTAATTGACTCATTCTCATCAGAAATGATCCAGTGTAATTGTGCTAATGGTAATTGCTCGCTGAAAGGAGTATTAACAATATTAATTCGTTCAAGAAGCTCGCGAACTTCAACTAAAGAAGAACACTGACTTAAAATCCACGGAATAAATTCAAACTGTGCAATATTTTCCACATCTGGCTTAATCGCGGCATAAACAGCATTTCCGACAAAATTCAGTCCTGCCATTGCCACTCCTTTTTCATTCATAGCATCATAATACAAAGGATAATCCTCTGCAACATGAGCCATTCCAATAATTGCATAATGATTTTTCATATCGCCAACATGGCGAAAATTAAACGCATAATTACGTGGTGTAATTACTATCTGATCACCATAAGAGAATTCATAATCGAGGGTTCGTCCAAAGTAAAAATCTTTTGTTTTATAAGTTGCTGCTGTACACATGATCGTTTATCCTCCTAAATAGATTGAAATATGTCAATGAGTTTTTTTCTTGAACAATATTATAGCACAATTCTTTTATTTTGTTCTAACTTCATACATGATCATAACATGTAAACTTTAAACTATTTTCCTAGATTATTTCTCCATCAGTTTTTCAAACCAGGTATCCATAGCTAGGATGAATTGACCTACGTCTGGCAATTCTTGCAGCATTTCGTTTAGGGTTTTGTGCTTCACATATTTCTGCACATACACCCAACAGGCAACGCTACTGGCTTCTGATACAATGTCAGCTATGGTTTTGCGCATAAGCTCTTCAAATTCAGCAATTTCTTCTTTTGGGACAACATCATACAGTGTTGGTGCCTGATGACTTAATTTTACGCCATTTTCATTTGCATCTTTAAGCAGATTCTTAACTTTTTCTCTTGAGTTCTCCGGTACTTTCATGTACTCCCAGATAAATGCTACCACATCGGACGGTGTGTCTTTTTTTAGTGGTGGTAACTGAATATAATCATTGTTTTCGCTCATTTTCATATTCTCCTCACGATATAATAAAATCAATAATACGTTCTCTTGTCATGTCCAGTACAGTATCTACAAACACTCCTGCAAACAGGATCAGATACAGAATTACACTCAGCGAAAATAGAAATGCAACCTGTACCCAGTCATGATAACAGTATGCAGTCGCTATAATCAATAAAGTGAATATAAATCCAAGGATCCCTCTGACAACCGCATAAGTCTGTACTGTCATTTTTACTGCCAGGCCGATCACAAAAAGGATCAGCCATACCGGCAGTAATAATATCTTTCCAGCAAGTTTTAAAATAAACATGTGCACCTCCTATCTTACCAGTCCTGGCATATCATGGTTCACCTCTGCCTGATAATATCCGTTCATCGTTGACGGTGCATTAAACAGGGCTGCTAATAAATATTTCTTGATGTTCTTCACCTTTGTGGTGT
>NZ_JADPGO010000032.1:0-44662 GCF_015668165.1 Blautia sp. 1001283B150304_161114_C9
TGACTTTCTGTATATGGTGAGTTTGATGGAAAACAGATCAATGATACTGGAGCAGGGCTTCCGCGGATATTGAGAAACCTGTTCGGATGTGGTATCTTTTGGATGTAAGGAGGATGTGTCATGGTTATTTACTTTTTCAGGAACAGGAAACAGCAAGTATATAGCAGAGAGGATTGCCGGCAGCCTGCAGGAAAAACTGATTTGTATGAATGAAAGGGATCAAATCGGGCGATACCGGGTCTGTTAAGACAGGAGAGAATCTGGTAGTGGTGGTACCGACTTATGCATGGAGAATCCCGCATGTGGTTTCTGACTGGATCGGACAGACAGAATTTGTCGGGGCGAAGAATGTCTGTTATGTGATGAGCTGCGGAAGCGGTATTGGTGGCGCAGATATATACGATCGAAAACTGAGTGAGAAAAAGGATTAAAGCATATGGGGAGATCATTATGCCGGAGAATTACATTGCCATTAATGATGTGAGAAAATATCCCACTTGCAGCAACATGGCTTTGTGTGATATAAAATAGAAGATTGTTTAGTGCTTTTTCTGAAAAGTGCAGGAGCAGTCAGATTCCGGAAGCACATTAGGTCATGATTCTCGAAGTGTTTTGGAATAAAAAGTCAAAGAATAATATCGAAGATTATTGCAGAAAGCATATATGTTCTGAAACAAGAAATCTATATGCATTCCGCGGAAAGAAAAGAGGACAAACAAATGCCCAAATTACTGATCATAGACGGCTCATCAATGCTGTCTACGTCTTATTACGGGAATCTTCCCAAAAGTATACTTTTTGCAAAAACTGAAGAAGAGAAGGAGAAACATTACGGACAGATCCTGCATACTTCTGATGGGAAATACACAAATGCCATGTTTACCATGCTGCGGACATTACTTGGGATATATAAGAAGGTAAAACCGGAATATGTAGCTTTTGTGTTTGATAAGACCAGGGATACGTTCAGAAGGACGGAGCTTGGAGCGGACTTCTATAAGGCAAACCGAAAAGAGACCGCGAAACCATTAAAAGAGCAGTTTATCCAGATGGAGGAATTTCTTCAGGAGATCGGTTGTGCCGTGTTCATGAGTGACGACTATGAGGCAGATGACTATGCAGCCTCACTGGTGGAGAAGTTTGAGGGACCGGATCTTCAGACCTATGTACTTACCAAGGATCATGACTATTTCCAGGTTGTAAGTGAATACACCCGTATGTGGCGTGTGGTAAATAAGGATAAGCTGGAACAGCTCAAGGAAACTTATGGGCTTTTTGGAAACGATGTATATGAATCCCTTCCGGCAAATGTGTTTGAGTATACTCCGGAAATCGTATATGCAGAAGAAGGTGTGTATCCGCAGCAGATCCCGGTACTTTTGGCAATCACCGGAGATCCTGGAGACGGGATACCGGGATGCAAAGGTGTTTCTTCCGCGGCGGCCTCTTTGGTGGATGAGTATAAATCCCTGGATGAGATCTATGCAGCCATCGATGACTGTGAGGGAGTTGCAAAAAAGGAAAAAGAGCTGAATGGTTTCTGGAAAGAATACCTGGGGATTGGCAGAAGTCCTTTAAAAGCATTAAAGACAAACCGGGAGATGGTATACTTAAGTGAGAAGCTGGCAACCATGAAGCGGGATATTGACATCAGCTGCGGAATTGAGGATTTAAAACTTTGTGTGGACATTGACAAGCTAAAAGAAGAACTGGGACGGTATGAGATGTCCAGCCTGATCAAGGAAGTCGAGAATCTGTAATCAGGGAAGGAGAGTGGTAAAGCTTTCTTAGCATTTTTTTCGTACCAGTTTGTTCGGCTTGCAGTATCTGCTACAATACAAATATGGACAGCAAGAAAAGCCGTCCATCATTATTCCTTTCGTTTTGGGACACTCACAGGGTTCGGAATTAACTGTGGGTGTCTTTTTTTGTTGTTGCTTGGCGATAGCGAACTTCTTTCATGACCAAAATGAACTAATTACTTGATACATGGATCTTCTATTATAATACAACAGAAATCTGTTTGCATGTGTTGTTGCAAGTCTTAACAGCTTATTGTGGTCTTTCATATTTGAACTTAAAAAACCTCTTTCAAAAGAATAGAAAGAGGTTTTTTTATTATAATAAATTTCGATATTCCCGCCTGCCATCTGAATAATCCGGTGCCCGCACAAGAATATTCAGCCATCCACAACAGCGTAAATGGTTTACGCTCTGCTGAGATTCGTTGACCTTGTAGAATACAAGATGCCGTTCCACAATCAGAACTCTGTAACCCTGTCGGCGTAAGGCATGTAAAAGATGCTCCTGAATGGTTTCAGAATGATATGAAAGAACAAATTATAATGACAGCTACCTCAGATGGATTTTTCTCTGTTTGGATGACAGTTTTTTCAGATGAGCCACAGATTTTATTGGCTTTGATTGACAAGTTTCCAGGAACTAGGAAAGGGTGTTATGATAAACAGGGAGAAATTAAAAAGGATTTGTTTTCCGAAAAGTTAGGATAATTGTCAGAGGTCTGCCTTTTGCACAGACAGAATGTTGCAAATGGCAGACCTCAATATGATTACCCACTTACAATGTATCAGAAACCAGTAAGCCTGAATACCATTAATTCACTTGCGGATTCATCTTCTCGCTTCTGTGTCATAAGAAGCATTACAGAACCATCGTCTGCGACTTTCATATCTTCAAGCCAGGGGTATCTGATTCCGAAAATATCACTGCATTGTATTTTACCGAGAAGAGTTCCGTCTTTTGACCAGAAGTAGAGTATTCTGGCATTTCCATCTGTTGCAATATATCCGTTTGCTGTCTCTGCTACTACGGTGATGTAGCCAAAAGAAGCAGAATCATCGGATGGATCACGACCAAGAAGCAGCTGCTGGTTTTCATCCTAATCATATACTGCTATTTTATAGGGGGCATCATCTCCGACAAGAAATCCATATACCATAATATGTTCATTTCCAATCTTAATCAGACTGACTTGTTTAAAAATACCGGTTCGTGTTTTGTCATCATCCATTGAGGTTAAGATCCAGGGTTCTTTGAGTATGTTGCCATCCTGGAATGTTATTTTCTCCGTATCATTGCTATAGGAATAGGCCAGTCCCCACTCTCCGGACGGATGCATGGTCAGGTTGCCGCTTATGTCAGGTAATACTCGGGGTCAGACTCCATGAAACTGCTGGCTTTTATTTTTCTCAGGGAAGAAATAACGTGGCTGAAATTTGTTTCAATGATTCTTATCGGTATCGGTACTTATTTGATGATACAGAAAAAGGAAACAAAGGAGAAGGCAGAAGATAAGAAGTGGCAGCTTTATGCAGTCGGTTCCGCTGTTTTTGCCAGTCTTACCTCTATTTTGGGAAAGATTGGAATTCAGGATGTCAATTCAAATCTTGGAACTGCAATCAGGACTGCTGCTTATAGTTGCAGGAACATTAGCTTTGCTGATATAAAGGGGTATCTGCCTCAATTGCGAATATTTACATGATACAAAAGTTAAAAATATAACAATTTATATAAGGAGAATAGTACTAAGGTAATAGCATATAATAAAAAAACAGTAAATATATGATGATAATATAGGAAAAACGATAAAAAATATCAAAAATGAAAATGATTCAAAAAATTATTGCGTTATAAAATTAACAATGATATAATGCAAGCGAACAGAAGAAGTGAATGCCTTCTGCAGTAACATGTAAACAGACATAATTTTTTAAGGAGATAACAGCAATGGCAAGATTTACATTACCAAGAGACATTTACCATGGAAAAGGATGTCTCGAAGAATTAAAGAATTTAAAAGGAAAGAAAGCAGTTCTTGTTGTAGGCGGCGGCTCAATGAAACGTCAGGGATTCCTGGACAAAGCAGTTAATTATTTAAAAGAAGGCGGAATGGAAGTTCAGCTGATCGAAGGTGTTGAACCGGATCCGTCAGTAGAAACTGTTATGAAAGGTGCAAAGATAATGCAGGAATTCCAGCCGGACTGGATCGTAGCGATGGGCGGCGGATCCCCAATCGATGCAGCGAAGGCAATGTGGACATTCTATGAATATCCGGATACAAAATTTGAAAATCTTATCACACCATTTGGTTTCCCTGAATTAAGGCAGAAAGCAAAATTTGCAGCAATTCCATCTACATCAGGAACTGCTACAGAAGTTACTGCTTTTTCCGTAATCACAGACTATCATACAGGGATTAAATATCCTCTGGCAGATTTCAACATCACACCGGATGTAGCAATTGTTGATCCGGAACTGGTTGAGGGACTTCCTGTAAAACAGGTAGCATATACAGGTATGGATGCATTAACACATGCAATTGAAGCATATGTTTCTACGCTTCACTGTCCGTATACAGACCCGCTTGCACTGCAGGCAATCGAGATGGTTCTGGCATATCTGCCGGCATCTTATAATAAGAATATGGAAGCACGTGAGCAGATGCATTATGCACAGTGTCTGGCAGGAATGGCATTCTCCAATGCACTGCTTGGTATTGTACATTCCATGGCTCATAAGACAGGTGCAGCATTCTCTACAGGACATATTCCGCACGGATGCGCAAACGCAATTTATCTTCCATATGTAATCAAATACAATGCAAAAGATCCTGTAGCAGCAGAACGTTATGCTGAGATTGCAAGAAGAATGGGACTGGAAGGAACATGCCAGCAGGCACTGATCAACAGCCTCTGCGAGAAGATTGACGAGTTTAATGTAAGATTGAACATTCCAAAGACATTAAAAGACTTCGGAATCCAGGAAGAAGAATTTAAAGAAAAAGTTGCCAAAATCGCAGAGCTTGCAGTTGGTGATGCATGTACAGGCTCCAACCCGAGAGCAATCGATCCTGCAAATATGGAGAAACTTCTTACATGCACATATTATGGTACAGAGGTTGACTTTTAATTAGTCAAGCGGATAAAATCAACCGCTTCACTAATTGCTTGATTTGATTAAATAAAGAGGGCACATTGGCAGATGAGACATATCGCCGATGTGTCCCTTTTGGCATCTGAAGTAATTTCTTGACGAAATGTGATTTGTTCAATATACTTGAAACAAGTTAGATATAACAAACTCATTATGAAATATGTATGTGATGTGTGTGGTTGGGAATACGATGAAGAAAAGGGCTATCCGGAAGGCGGCATTGCACCGGGTACAAAATGGGAAGATATTCCGGATGATTTTGAATGCCCCTTATGTTCAGTTGGCAAAGACCAGTTTTCTGTGGCTGAGTAAGGAAGCACAACAAAACCTATAAACAAAGAGCCGTGAAGCAGTATGTAAGATACCGCTTCACGGCTCTTTTGGGTTTGTACAAAAATTTCCGTAATGTGACCTCGTCACAGAAAAATGCTTTGCCATGCGGTATGATAAAGCCACGATAAAGAAAGAGGTGGCGAACATGAAAATCAAACTCAATCCAGATCAAGAGGTCGTTCAGACCATCAGGGAGGGACTCAAGCGCACCGGCGGATACTGTCCCTGCCGCATAGAGCGCACAGAGGCAACCAAATGTATATGTCAGGAGTTCAAGGAGCAGATCGCAGACCCAGACTTCGAGGGGTTTTGCCACTGTATGCTTTACTATAAGTCCTTGCAGGAGTAAAGGAGGAGCATCATGCTGTCAAAGAAACTGGCTGTCATAGATAAGCTGCGATGCGTTGCCTGCGGTGTGTGCGAAAATACCTGCCCGCTGGAAGCTGTTCAGGTGCATTGCGGCTGTTATGCGGTAGTACAGAAAGAACGCTGCGTAGGTTGCGGGAAGTGCGCAAAGCTCTGTCCCGTCGGCTGCATTGAGGTGAAAGTGAGGGCTGACGCATGAAAGCAAAGCATTGGTACGATTACCTGTGGGTATATGCCATCATCTATTTTGCACTGGGCTTTTTCAATATCCTGTTCGCGTGGCTGGGCATGATCGATTTTCTCTTGCCGCTGTTCTTAGCCATCTTCGGCGGGAACAAATTCTTTTGCAACCACCTCTGCGGACGGGGTCAACTGTTCAGCAAGCTGGGGACAGACCTTAAATGCTCCCGCTGCAAGCCAACGCCCCGCTGGATGTCCTCTAAGTGGTTCCGTTATGGCTTTTTGCTCTTTTTCCTGACGATGTTCGGCAACATGGTGTTCCAGACATATCTGGTCGCTGCGGGTGCTGCGTCCCTGCGGGAGGCCGTTAAGCTGTTCTGGACATTCCGTGTGCCGTGGAGCTGGACTTATACAGCCGGTACAGTCTCTGATTGGGTGGCGCAGTTCAGCTTTGGCTTATATGGCCTCATGCTGACCTCTCTGCTGCTGGGTCTGATCGTTATGGTTCTCTACAAGCCCCGGACATGGTGTGCGTTTTGCCCGATGGGAACCATGACGCAGGGTATTTGCAAGCTGAAAAACAAAGAATCATAAAAGATCAACGAAAGGAGTCATTCTCATGACTGAACTGAAAATTACTGCTGCGAATTTTGAAAACGAGGTACTGCATTCCGACAAACCCGTTTTGCTGGATTTCTACGCGGACTGGTGCGGACCGTGCAAAATGCTCTCTCCTATACTGCATGAGCTTGCCGAAGAAAAAAGCGGTGCCCTCAAGGTGGGCAAGATCAATGTAGACGAGCAGATGGAGCTGGCAATGCGTTTTCAGGTATCCAGCATTCCGATGCTGGTCGTTTTCAAGGACGGAAAAGCCGTCGCCAAGTCGGTGGGCTATCGGCCTAAGTCGGAGATCGCCGCAATGGTGGAGAGCGCAAGATGAAAGTTGTGATCGTAGGCGGTGTGGCGGGTGGTGCTTCGGCCGCTGCCCGCATCCGCCGTTTGGATGAACACGCGCAGATCATCATGATCGAGCGCAGCGGCTATGTGTCCTATGCCAACTGCGACCTGCCGTATTATGTGGGCGGTGTGATCAAAGAGCAAGCAGAACTGACGCTGCAAACTCCGGAGAGCTTTTGGGATCGCTTTCGCATTGATGTACGAGTACGGCAGGAAGTAACTGAGATCATTCCCGCAGAGAAAACCGTCACCGTCCGTGCACTGGACAGTGGGAAGGTCTACACGGAAACCTATGACAAGCTGCTTCTTGCCCCCGGCGCAAAGCCAACGGTTCCCGCGCTTTCCGGTGTCAGCAGTGAGCGTGTTTTCACGCTGCGCACCGTGGAGGATACCCTCCGCATCAGGCGCTTTGTTGAGGATCAGAAGCTTTTGGCTGGCGGCGGCTTTATCGGTCTGGAAATGGCGGAAAACCTTGCAGAAATGGGTGTTTTCGTCACCATCGTCCAGCGTCCCAAGCAGCTTTTAGCGCCGCTGGATGCGGATATGGCGAGTTTTGTCCATGCGGAAATGCGCAGACACGGCGTGGCTCTGCGGTTGGGTGAAACCGTCACCGGATTCCGACAGGACGGAGATTCCGTGCTGACACTGTTGGAAGAAAGTGAACCACTGCATTCGGATATGGTGCTGCTGGCCATCGGTGTTACCCCGGATACGCATTTGGCAAAAGAAGCCGGACTCAGGCTTGGTATTCGTGGCAGTATCGCTGTCAACGAGCGGATGGAAACCTCCGTGCCGTACATCTATGCTGTGGGCGATGCCGTAGAGGTTACCCATTTCGTGACCGGACAGAAAGTGCTGATTTCGCTGGCGGACCCGCCAACAAGCAGGGACGCATTGCTGCTGACAATATCTGCGGCGGAAACAGCCGCTATCACGGCTCTCAAGGCTCGTCTGTTCTGAAACTGTTTGGCTTGACAGCGGCCTTTACGGGGATCAATGAAAAGACAGCGCGGGTAGCAGGGATTGCTTACGACAAAGTCGTATTGTTCCCGGCATCCCACGCGGCCTATTATCCCGGTGCACAGTCTATGGTAATGAAGGTGCTGTATGAAAAAGAAAGCCTGCGGCTGCTCGGTGCGCAGATCGTTGGCGGCGACGGTGTGGACAAGCGCATTGATGTACTGGCAACGGCCATTCGCGCAAAAATGACAGCTCTGGAACTGACGGAGCTTGACCTTTCCTATGCACCGCCCTATTCTTCTGCCAAAGACCCGGTCAATATGTCCGGTTTTATGATCGAGGATTTAGAGAGCGGGAAGGTACGGCAGTTCCATTGGAATGATGTTGAGGACTTGCCTTGCGATGGCAGTGCGACGCTGCTGGACGTCCGCACGGCGTGGGAGTATCAGCGGGGTCATCTGGACGGCTTTCGGAACATTCCCTTGGACGATCTGCGGGAGCATTTAGACGAGTTAGACCGGGGTAAGCCTGTTTATGTGAATTGCCAGACAGGGCTTCGCAGTTATCTGGCCTGCCGACTTTTGACGCAGTACGGTTTCACCTGTTCCCATCTCTCCGGCGGATACATTTTTTATCAAGTCGTAACACAAGAGCGGCAGACAGCGCGGAGCGCCTATCCCTGCGGAATGGAGAAGCTATGAGTGAGAATTTATTTGGCTTGACGGTTGCGGCAGATAAAGGCTTAGATGATTTGCAGTGCCAGCGCCTTTTAAGCGAAAATCGCAGGTATCAGGAAGTCATGCTGCAATACCGATGTGCGCTGAAAGCACTGGAAAGCAGGTTGGAAATTCTAAACGAAGAGTTTTCATTGCAGCATGATCGCAATCCGATAGAAAGTATAAAAAGCCGCTTGAAGTCGCCGTCCAGCATTATGAATAAAATGCAGAAGCGCGGACTTTCTCTGGATTTTCCGACCATGCAGGCAAATATCATGGATATTGCCGGTGTGCGGGTGATCTGCTCTTTCGAGGAGGATGTGTTCTTTTTGGCAAAGTGCTTAAAAAAACAGTCCGACATTGAAATCATCACGGAGAAAGATTATATTTCACACCCTAAGCCAAATGGCTATCGCAGTCTGCACTTGACGATCCGGCTGCCGGTATTCTTTGCGGAAAAAGAGATCCATGTGTCGGTGGAGATACAACTCCGTACAATCGCTATGGACTTCTGGGCAAGCCTTGAGCATACCATCCGCTATAAGAAAAACTTGCCGATAAATGCTGAAGTCGAAACTGAACTGAAAGAGTGCGCCGATTCCAGCAGAGAATGGGCAGCAAAATGGAGCATCTACTGCACATCTTAACATAATGCGTCGAATATAAAATGAAAAGTACGCACTTTATTGCTTGTTTCGGTTGGACGGCTTAGGCTTGTCAGGGATCGTCTCATCCGCCCTGGGCGGGCGACCCCTGCGAGCCCCAACCAATTTCTCCGCTTTCGGGTTTTCAGTCATAGTCTTTTCTGCTTTCGGCGGACTGCCACGGCACAGCTTTTTCGGCTTCTATAATTGTAAGGAACATGGCTTTTCGCTGAATGGAAAGCGAAGCTGACCCGGGCTGGGGCGGTCTGTGTTAAAGCGCTAATTTTTTTTGAAATTATCTTGACAAAATTTATCAAGATTGATATGATGGCACTAACAAGCAAGCGAAAAGAGGATGCGGAGCATGATCATTACCAAAGAGACGGACTACGCGATGCGCATTTTGCGGGTGCTGCTGGACGGGGAGAAGCATTCGGTGGCTGAGATTTCGAAAACGGAATTGATCCCCACTCAGTTTGCCTACCAGATCCTGCGCAAGCTCTCCGCCGGCAATTTGGTGCGGGTGAGCCGCGGCGCCCTCGGCGGCTGCGCGCTGTCCTGTGACCCGGACGCGACCTCCCTCTACGATCTCATGGGGGTCATGGGGGAGCGGGGCGTCCTGCGTGCCTGCATGGAGCCGGGATATGAGTGCCGCTGGCAGAACGAGCACGGGCGGTGCGCCATCCACTATCAGCTGGCGGCCTTGCAGCGAAAGCAGGACGAGGCGTTCCGCGCCGTGAGCCTGCGCAGGCTGCTGACCGGAGGATACGATCTCCAAGATACAAGCGAACTGTAAAATTTTAAGAGGAGGTACCCGTATGCTGTTTCAAACCACGGCGGTGCACGAAGATCCGGAGTTTTGCGGAGGAGGAGATCAATCCCCTCGCATTTTTAATGGATCAGAACAATGAGTTTCCCAAGAAGACTGTCAAGAAGCTGGGGAAGCTGGGCTGGATGGGCATTCCCTACCCCAAGGAGTACGGCGGTGCCGGTCTTGATGCCCTGAGCTACGCCATCGCGGTCGAGGAGCTGGCCCGTGTGGACGGCGGCACGGAGACCACGGCGCTGGATAAGGGGGACTACTACCTCCTCAACGGCGGCAAGATTTTCATTACCAACGCCCCTAAGGCGGACACCTATGTGGTTTTCGCCATCATCACGCCGGACATCGGCACCCGGGGCATCTCCGCTTTCATCGTGGAGAAGGGCTGGAAGGGCTTTGAGTTCGGCGACAACTATGACAAGATGGGCATTCGCTCCTCCTCTACGGCGGAGCTGATCTTCAACGACGTGAAGGTCCCCATGGAAAACCTATTAGGCAAGTGACCGGAGAAGAGGAGAGAATCGAAATGGAGATAAGAAAACGAAACGGGGAGTCTGTTCCCTTTCAACAGGAGAAAATTTTCAACGCCATGAAAAAGGCGTTTGACGAACAGGGCAAGGAGATCGGGAGCAGAGAGCTGGATGAGATCCTCGCCACCGTTCTCGACAATCTCTCCGTCACAGTGCCGCTCACCGTGGAACGTGTGCAGGACGAGGTGGAGCGAACGCTCATGGAGCGCGGACACTATGAGGTGGCCAAGGCGTACATCCTCTACCGAGAAAAGCGGTCTGCGCTGCGCCGTGTCCGGCATACCATCGCGCGGACGGTTGGGGATGACTCGCTTGACGAGGTGCTGCGCCGCATCCAGATGGATTTTACCGAGGAAGTCTACTCCCTCGCGGCGCTTCAAATGAAGTTTGAGAGTTTCTGTCGCCCGGGCATGACGGAGGATGAGCGGGCTGAGGCACTGACCAAGGCGGCGGTAGAGCTGACTACGGCAGAGGCACCCAAGTGGGAGTTCATCGCGGCGCGGATTCTGAACCACTCCTTTCGCTGTCGCAACGCACAGGAATGGGAGGGGCGCGGCGTCGGCGACCTCTATGGCAAGCTTCGCTATCTGACGGATAAGGGACTCTACGGTGACTATATCCTTGCCCACTATACCCACGAGGAGATTGCCATGGCGGAGGACTTTCTCTGCCCGGAACGGGACGAGCTGTTCACCTACTCCGGCCTTGACCTGCTGCTCAAACGCTATGTGATCCAGTCACGCAGCCGCGTGCCGCTGGAAACACCGCAGGAGATGTTTTTGGGTATCGCGCTGCATCTTGCTATGAACGAAGGCTCTGACCGCATGGGGTGGGTAAAGCGCTTTTACGATATGCTCAGCCGTATGGAGGTCACGATGGCGACACCTACCATGTCTAACGCGCGAAAGCCCTACCATCAGCTTTCAAGCTGCTTTGTGGACACTGTGCCGGACAGTCTGGACGGCATCTACCGCTCGCTGGACAACTTCGCAAAGGTCTCTAAATTCGGCGGTGGAATGGGGATGTACTTCGGTAAGGTGCGCGCTGCAGGCAGCACCATCCGCGGCTTTCAAGGGGCGGCGGGCGGTGTTATCCGCTGGATCCGGCTGGTCAACGACACCGCCGTGGCGGTGGATCAGTTGGGGATGCGGCAGGGCGCTGTGGCGGTTTACTTAGACGCATGGCACCGGGATCTGCCGGAATTCCTTCAACTGCGCACTAACAACGGCGACGACCGCATGAAGGCGCATGATGTGTTTCCCGCCGTGTGCTATCCGGATCTCTTCTGGCGACTGGCGGAGGAGAACATAGACGCGCCGTGGCATCTCATGTGTCCGCATGAGATCCTCACGGTCAAGGGCTACGCACTGGAGGATTACTGGGGTACGGAATGGGAGAAGCGGTATCTGGACTGCGTCAATGACCCGCGCATCGAAAAGCGTAGCGTCACCGTCAAGGACATCGTGCGGCTGGTGCTTCGCTCGGCAGTTGAGACCGGCACGCCCTTCGCCTTCAACCGCGACAGCGTAAATCGTATGAACCCAAACGGCCACACGGGAATGATCTATTGCTCCAATCTCTGCACGGAGATCGCGCAGAACATGGCGCCCATCGAGCATATCAGCACTGAGGTGCACACGGAGAGCGGCAACACAGTGGTGGTGACGGCCACACGCCCAGGTGAGTTTGTGGTCTGCAACCTGGCGAGTCTGTCTCTCGGTAATCTGCCGGTGGAGGACGAGGCCTATATGGAACGCACGGTGGAAACGGCCATCCGCGCACTGGATAATGTAATCGACCTCAACTTCTACCCGTTGGAATACGCGCGGCTTACCAATCAGAAGTACCGCAGCATCGGCCTGGGCGTCAGCGGCTACCACCACATGCTGGCAAAGCGCGGCATCCGTTGGGAGAGCGAGGAGCACCTTGCCTTCACCGACGCGGTGTTCGAGCACATCAACTACGCCGCCGTCAAGGCGGACGCAGCACTGGCACGGGAAAAGGGTCGTTACGCACTCTTTGAGGGCAGCGACTGGCAGACGGGCGCGTATTTTGAAAAGCGGGGTTATACCTCCGAAAAGTGGCAGGCGCTTGCGGAAAAGGTGGCGGTGCAGGGAATGCGCAACGCCTATTTGCTGGCGGTCGCACCGACCTCCAGCACATCTATCCTCTCCGGCACGTCAGCAGGCATCGATCCAATTATGAAGAAATTCTTCTTAGAGGAGAAAAAGGGCAGCATGCTGCCCCGCGTTGCCCCGGAGCTTTCTATGGATACATGGTGGTACTATAAGGCGGCGCATCTGATCGACCAAAGCTGGTCGGTGCGCGCCGCGGGCCTTCGCCAGAGACATATTGACCAGGCGCAGAGCATGAATCTCTATATCACCAATGACTATTCCATGCGTCAGGTGCTCAGACTGTATTTAGAGGCGTGGAGGGTCGGCGCCAAGACCATTTACTATGTCCGCAGCAAGGCCCTTGAGGTCGAGGACTGCGAAAGCTGCTCGTCATAAGGAGGATAGCATGACGGAACTGAAGAAAAAGTCCCTTTTTAACCCGGAGGGCGACCTTGATGTGCGCCTGCGGCGCATGATCGGCGGCAATACCACCAACCTCAACGACTTCAACAATATGAAGTACGTTTGGGTCAGCGACTGGTACCGGCAGGCCATGAACAACTTTTGGATCCCTGAGGAGATCAATCTCTCGCAGGATGTGAAGGACTATCCCCGCCTGTTGTCAGCCGAGCGCAGCGCCTACGATAAAATTTTGAGTTTTCTTGTCTTTTTGGATTCCATTCAGACAGCGAACCTGCCTAATATCGGCGCCTACATTACCGCCAACGAGGTCAATCTCTGCCTGTCCATTCAGGCGTTTCAGGAGTGTGTCCACTCACAGAGCTACAGCTATATGCTCGACACCATCTGTTCCCCCGTGGAGCGCAATGACATCCTCTACCAATGGAAAACGGACGAGCATCTGCTACGCCGCAACACCTTCATTGGGGACTGCTACAACGAGTTTCAGGAGCGGAAGGACGCTCCTTCGCTGCTGCGCGTGATGATGGCGAACTATATTTTGGAGGGCATCTATTTTTACAGCGGCTTTATGTTCTTCTACAATCTCTCCCGAAACGGGAAGATGCCCGGCTCGGCGCAGGAGATTCGCTACATCAACCGCGATGAGAACACGCACTTGTGGCTGTTCCGCAATATCATCACAGAGCTGCAAAAGGAGCAGCCGGAGTTGTTCACCGCTGAGAGCGTACAAGCGCTGCGCGAGATGATGCATGAGGGCGTGGAGCAGGAGATCGCATGGGGGCATTATGTGATCGGCGACGACATCCCGGGGTTGAACCGGCAGATGATCAGCGATTACATCCGCTATCTCGGCAATCTTCGCTGGACGAGCCTTGGCTATCCGGCATTGTATCCGGGCTTTGAGAGCGAACCGGAGAGCATGGAATGGGTCAGCCAGTACGCCGACGCCAACATGGTCAAGACCGATTTCTTTGAGGCACGCAGTACCGCTTACGCCAAGAGTACCGCACTAATAGACGATTTATAAGAAAACAAAGGAAAGGAGCTGGCAGATATGGCAGCTATGAACATGAATCAGGAGCAGTTTAAGCAGTTGATCCGGGAGGAAAAGCCTGTTTTGGTGGATTTCTGGGCGCCCTGGTGCAGCTATTGCCGGAGGATCGGCCCTGCGTATGAGAAGATTGGAGAGGAATACGCGGACAGCCTTGCCGTCGGCAAGATCAATATTGACGAGGAGCCGCAGTTGGCGGGGGCCGAGGGGATCAAGGTCATCCCGACTCTGGTGCTGTTCCGGAACGGAAAGGCCGTGGGTTCCATCACCGCGCCCGGCTCAAAGGCGGAGATCGACCGTTTCATTCAGGAAGCCTTGGCGAAATAACGGAGGGTTCAGATATGAACAACAATCATGTTTATGATATGATTGTGGTGGGCGAAGGATTACACATCATCCAGACCTTTGAGCCGCATTCACTGTACGCTGTCATGGAGGGCTTGGGCTACGAGCACCACACCGAGCAGCGGAGTGAGGCGGAGTTCCATGTCTGGTTCTGCCGTGTGGAGAAGAATGCAGGCGACAGCTCCGCTCCCTTCAAGCCGCTGGATCTTTTGAACTATCCCATGATTGATGAAAAGCTGGGGCAGATCGCCGTGGATTTTTGGGAGACCACATGGCAGAGCGAGAAGCGCGTACTGCCCTACGAAACGCTGCTGCTGCTGCTGTCCCTGACCAACGCTGTCGGTGCGGGCCGGATGAGGCAGGCGGCGCGGGAGCTGGTAAAGGCATATATCCACGGTGTGGAGAGCGCCGCGTTGGACGACGTGTTCGAGCTGCTGGCATGGAATCAGGGCATCGGTTTTTTCAGCAGCGAGATCGGCCCCTCTGCGCTGTTTCAGGCGTACAAGCTCATTAAAAACGGTGAGAAGCAGGGCAAGTCCCGGGAGGATATCTGCAGTGCGCTGCGCGAGAAATTCGGGGAGAAGAACCCGGAGATGCAGGTCTTGAACAGATGATAAGGAGTTGTTTTGTATTATGACCATTCAAACGGTAACAGATGCCATCCGCTATGTAGGGGTGGATGATAACACATTGGCACTCTTTGAAAACCAGTACCCCGTCCAGCCTATGGGAGTGAGCTACAACTCCTATGTCATTCTGGATGAGAAGATTGCCGTGATGGACAGCGTGGACGCACGGGCGGCGGAAGAATGGCTTTCCAATGTGGCGCGGGTGTTGGAGGGGCGCAGCCCCGACTATCTTGTGGTCACACACATGGAGCCGGACCATTCCGGCAGCCTCATGCGGCTGGCACAAAAGTACCCGGAGATGAAGATCGTGGGAAACGCGAAAACATTTACCCTGATCAAGCAGTTCTTCGGCACAGGTGCATTGCCGGAAGACCGTATGCTGGAGGTTGGCGAAAGAGATACGCTTTCCTTGGGTTTGCACCGACTGAGCTTTCTGCTGGCGCCGATGGTACACTGGCCGGAGGTGATGGCAGCGTATGAAGAGGAGGAAAAGATCCTGTTCTCGGCGGATGCCTTCGGCCGCTTCGGTTCACTGGAACGGACTGCCCGTGCCCCCTGGGCGCCGCAGGCCCGGCGGTATTATTACAACATCGTCGGAAAGTATGGCGCACAGGTGCAGGCGCTGCTGAAAAAAATCTCCGCGTTGGAGATCAAAACGATCTGCCCGCTCCATGGCCCCATGCTCACAGAAGACTTGGGGGAGTATCTGCGGCTCTATGATCTCTGGTCACAATGGAAACCGGAAAAACCGGAGGGCATCCTGATCGCTCACGCATCCATCCATGGAAATACCGCATATGCATCGGAGGCCCTCAAGAGCAAGCTGGAGGGTAAAGGTGCGCAAGTCACCATGTGCGATCTGACGGCAACAGAACTTTCCTATGCCGTGACCAGCGCATTCTACTGTGGGAAACTGGTGTTGGCCTGCTCCACTTATGACGGAGGACTGTTCCCGCCCATGAAGGCCTTTTTGGATCATTTACAGACAAAGGGATTCCGAAACCGCCGGATCGGCCTCATGGAAAACGGCTCATGGGCCCCTGCTGCCGCGCGGCTGATGCGCGCCGAGTTGGAAAAGATGAAGGAACTCCGACTGTGTGAAACAGATGTATCGCTGCGCGGCGCACTGAACCAAACCAGCGAAGCGCAGATGGACGCTCTGGTGGCGGAGCTCTGCGCGGAGTAGGCGGCGAGTCTGACTTCGTCTGTCCGCCCGATGCCTCAAAAGCAAAATATCGTCGCTGATTTATTTAGACAACAATATAGCGTTGAGTGATGCCGAAGCTTTGAAAATGGATCGAAGTGCAGCCGCAGATGTTCTCTGCGGCTGCGCTTTTTGCATTTTGACCATGGAGCAAACGGATGGCTTTGACCGTTGCCCTCGGTTTCTAAGGAGACACGAAGTGCTACATGGAAGCGTATCATAGATCTGCTCCATAGCCACGCCCTCACTGCGCCAGCGTTTCCCGGATAAATGTCTCAATGGCGGCTTTGGAGCCGGGCGCAACCGCAGAGCCGATCACCTAGCCGCTCTTAAAGAGCATCAGCGTGGGGATGGTGTCGATGCCGAAACGCTCGATGAGCTGCGGCTCCTCGTCGTAGTTGATTTTGCCAGCGATGAGCGTGTCGGCGTACTACTCCCCCACTTTGTCGAAGGCCGGGGCAATACGGCGGCAGTAGGGGCACCACTGGGCCCAGAAATCCACCAGCTCGGGCTTGTCCGCGTGCAGGACGTCATTCTCAAAGCTGTTGGTCGTAATGGTAAGCATCGTAAAATCCTCCTATTTCTGTGTGAAAAGCTGTTTTTCAATATCCGTGATCGTAATGTGCGAGAGATAGGCGGCGCATTCCTCATTCATGCTCCGGTAAAGCGCATCTATCACGCCCGCCATGCCGGAGCAGATGGCGCAGTCCCGGTCAATGTCGCCGCTGTGCCACGCGCAGTCCACAAAGCGGGTATTCACCGCCTCCGCTACCTGCCGGAGAGAAAGGGTTGCGGGGTCTGCCGTCAGGCGGTAGCCGCCGTCCAAGCTCTCCCGGGTCTCCACCATTCCCGCTTTTTTCAGCCCCGTCAGCACCCGGCGGACGCGGGTGGGATTGGTGCAGACGTTCTCCGCTTGCGCTTCGCTGCTGAGGGAGCGTCCACTGTGGCTCAGGCAGACCAGCGCATGGACGGCCAGATTAAAAGAACTGTCCACAATCATCCCTCCTTCACAAGCTCGTAGGGCCAGTCGATGACGCCGCCGAAGTCGTAGACGCTCTGATACCCCAGCGCCAGCAGCTTTTGTGCAGCATCCTTGCTGCGGCGGCCGCTGCGGCAGTAGATCAGCAGCGTCACCTCCTTATCGGGCATCGTCTCGGGCATTTTGCTCCCGATGCTCTCGTTGGGCACAAGGACGGCGTTTTCAATATGCCCGCCATCGTATTCCTCCCGGGTGCGGACATCCACCACCACGACCTCCTGCGAGACCATCATCTCATAGGCTTCCTCGGCGCTGATCTTATGATACGCCGCCTTGCCTGGAGCGTCCTCCGCCGTGTCCGCTTTTGTCTTGGACAGCGTGCAGCCGCTCAGCAGCGCAAGCGAGGTGGCAAGTGCCGCACAAAGTAATATCTGACGCATAATCAACCTCCAACGCAACTGTATTTGCTACTGATATAGGTTATACTGAAATATAAAAGATACAGTTAAAACTGTCAAGGTACTTCGAGGCAGCTTTTGGAGCACAAGCCCTTTGTGGTTGTTGACAGAGAAAAAAATATAGGTATAATAAAAGCATAAGAATAAGACTCATTCTTGCATTTGGAGGATTGGCGGTATGCCAAAATACGCAGAGGAGATATTGGCCGCCGTAACGGAGCTGCAACAGCATCCTACGGCGGAGCAGGTGTTCCTGGAGATGAAAAGGGAGCATCCCAGCATCGCTCTGGGTACGGTATATCTGCCCCCCTGCCGGGAGCAGGAAAAAGACAATCTTATGGAGGAGAAGTATCATGAACGCTAACGTATCTAAGCTGCTCAACGAGCAGATCAATAAGGAGTTCTACTCCGCCTATCTGTATCTGGACTTTGCCAACTACTACGCCGCCGTCGGACTGGACGGCTTTGAGAACTGGTATCGGGTACAGGCGCAGGAGGAACGGGATCACGCCATGCTGTTTTATCAGTATTTGCAGAATAACGGCGAGGGCGTCACCTTTGAGGCTATCGCAAAGCCGGAGTGGGAACGAGGCGACAACATGACCCCGCTGAAAAAGGCACTGGAGCACGAGAAGCTGGTCACCGCCAGCATCGATGCCATCTACGCCGCCGCATACGAGGTCAGGGACTTCCGCACCATGCAGATGCTGGACTGGTTCATCAGGGAACAGGGCGAGGAGGAGAAGAACGCCGCTGACCTCATTACCAAGATGGAGCTGTTCGGCGGTGACAGCAAGGGGTTGTATATGCTAAACAGCGAGCTGAAGGCACGGGTCTACACCGCGCCCTCGCTGGTGCTGTAAGCCCCGCGTGTCTGCGGACTTTAGCATCAGGCAAAAGGCAGACTGCATACAGGTGGTCTGCCTTTTCTTCCACCAGACGGTTAGTTAATACTAACTATGTATAAAACAGAAAGGACTTCAGAACTTGAACAAGGAAAAGGAGATCGAAACCGTTACCCTCATGGTGCGCCGGTATTGTTGTGGCGTGCATGGGACAAGGGGCGAGGCGCTTTGTCCGGTGTGCAATCACTGCTGGAATACGCCAGAGAGCGGCGGGACAGATGCCTGCACGGGAAAATTTAGTGGCACTTTGAATCCTTTGTCTGATTTGCTGAGATGAGCGTTGCTTTTTTGATACATTAGCCGTGACTCAAATGGTCACCAGGAGATAAACGGGTACCAGTTTACAGAAAACAGAATAGAATCGTCTTCGATGCCTCGTTGGGAAACCAACGAGGTATTTTTTTGCCCCAATCCGACAGCATAGGACACTGAAAAAATCAAAACGAACCGTATGTAGTCCTGCAAGGACAACCAAAGTGCGCCTACGAGGCCAACGCGAAACCGGAGGATTCTTGTTAAACTTACTTTGTAAGGACGAAAGTCCGGATGTCCCTTGAAAACTGAATACTCATTCTTCAGGTACATTCCTATTTGGTCGAGCCTTCGACTGCACGCCATGAAGCCCATCGGGGCGATAGCGGTTTCGCAGAAGCAAATGCCGGATTGCAACCGGCGGCGGTGTTAAAGCCAGACAGGGACAATGATACTTCCGTAATTCGCGGTCCGGCTATAAGGAAGGCGGGATGGTTAAATTCCAATGGAGCAGTGAAGCACACTGCCGCCTGTGAGAAATCCTACATCTCTGGGGTGATAAGAAAAAAGTACAGAGAAACCATATTTTCAGAAAGCACTGCTGGGTGCTGTATCAGCATAATACCTGGCAGGCTTTATCCATATCAGTGTATGGAGATTGGAGACAACAGCAAATGAAAGAAAACTGGGTTTATCGGCGAGGTGATTTATATCTTGCCAATCTCGGTGTTCCGGTCGGATCAAAGCAGGGCGGTGTTCGTCCTGTTGTGGTTCTTCAGAATGATGTCGGCAATTATTATGCGCCGACGATCACGATTGCTCCGCTGACATCGAAAATTGAGAAGAAGCGAAAGCAGCCAACGCATTTCTTTCTCCGTAAAGCAAAGGGACTGGCAAAACCGTCTATGGTATTGGCAGAACAGCTCGACACCTGCGACAAGATATGCGTGATTCGCTATATTGGGTGGGTAAGTAAGGGGCAGATGCGTGGGATTGACGAAGCTGTAAGGATTCAGCTTGGTTATTACATTCCGGAACAGGCAGAGAAAAAAAGACAGGGCAAATGCCGAAAGGCAGGCGAAGAAGGCGATGGATAAACTGATTACAAGGAAGGAAGCAGCCAGTATACTGGGAATCAGCGTAAAAACACTGGATGCTGCAAGAACAGACGGTTTGATCTCCTATGTTCAGTATGTGGAAAACGGCTGCGTTTATTTCACGGAAGTGAGGATTCAGGAGTATATTGCAAAATGTACGCACCGTGCAAAACCGATGGAACGTGCTGCGACATATCGCAAACCTCGAAGCTTTCGGCGGTGAAAATCGACATCGTTGAGTATGGACGATGAATCCGCAATAATGAAAGCAACAACAGGATTGGAGGTAATGATATGGCGGCAAGAAGAATGATGCTTCCCGATTATGGTACGGTGAGTATGAAGGGAACGCAGTATTATCGCACCCGTGTAACAGATCAGCAGAGGTGGCGGGTTTCTTTATATGCAAGAACGAGAGAGGAACTGTACCAGAAGGAACAGGAAGCGATCCAGCAGATTGAGAACAAGACGTATCGCCGCAGTACACCTACAGTGGAGGAGTATTGCGAGAAATGGCTGCTGATGCAGTCGGCACAGATCAGGATGACAACGCTGATTGACTATACATCGAAAGTGAAGAACTACATCATTAAGCCATTGGGCGATATGCATATGGGAGATGTAACAGCAGATGACATTCGCCTGGCACTGCTGGTGGCATCAAAAAAGTCGGCATCCGTGTACAAATCGGTGAACGTTATATATAAGTGTATTTTTACGGCAGCAATGGAGAGCAAGATCATTGATGATAAGAAAATGGAAGAATTAGCGGAAAGTATTACACAATATATCTTACGGTATGTAACAGAATCCACATTCGACAGTTATATGTGGCAGTTGATCGAGAATAAGCAGAAATTCATCTCCCAGATCATGACCAGCAAAGCACCTGTCCGAAGCTGCGAAGATGTGGATGAAGCTGCACTTTCCTATGCGGAGGTCAAAGCACTTGCAACCGGAAATCCGGCAGTAAAAGAGAAGATGGCATTGGATGTGGACGTAGCAAAGTTGAAACTTTTAAAAGCGAACCATATGAATAACCAGTACCGACTGGAAGATGATATTGCAAGGAATTTTCCGCAACAGATCGCAAAACTGACAGAGATCATTGACAGATACAAGGCAGACATCGCACACTTTTCTGAGCATAAAATCACAGATCCAGAGCAGTTTTCTATGGAAATCAGTGGAAAAGTGTTCACAGAAAAAAAAGAGACAGGTGCGGCACTTCTGGCGGTCTGCAAAGACATTAAGTCTGTAGATGCAGCTATGGACATTGGAAGCTATCAGGGATTCAACATGAGAATCCAATTCGACAGCTGGAGCAAAGAGTTTATCCTGTCTGTAAAGCATGAATCGGTAGCTAAAGTTCGGTTGGGGGCAGATGCCCTGGGAAATATCACTCGTATCAATAATCTTTTGGAAAGCTATCCGGAGAGACTGGCAGAAGCAGAACAACGGCTGGAAACGGTACAGGAGCAGCTGGCAAATGCGAAAGCGGAAGTTGGAAAGCCATTCCCAAAAGAAGAGGAACTGAACCAGAAACTGGAGCGGTTGTCAGAGTTAAATGCGCTTCTCAATATGGATGAAAGGGAAGATACAGAAGCAGAGCAGCCAGAATCAAAAGAGAAAGAAGAAAGACCGGCACATGGTTCTATCCATGAGAAATTGCAGATTTATAAAGAAAAAAGCCAGCGGGAAAGTGAAACTGGCAGGGAAACCAGAAAACGGGACTTCGGTCTGGAATAAATAAACAGGAAAGATGGCATAATTTGGTAGAAGAAGGTTCTGCCGGTTATGCCATTTTTTAGAACACAGGAGGAATTTGAATGGCGAGAAATATGATAACAGGAAAAGAAACGCAGAAAATGCAGGAATATACGCAGGAACAGATAGATCGTGCAGAACACATGGGAATAGAGATTCCATCGGATGTAAAGGAACAGATTTTTGAATATGCAAATCTGATTGGCGGGGAAGAGAAAGTAAGGACGTTGGTAAGAAATCTGACAGATGCAATCAATCAGGCAGATGAAGATAAAGTAGAGGAACTTCTGGATGATGCAAAAATGGATATTCAGGACCTACCAGATCCAACCATAGGTAAGCTGGAATTACGTGATTATGGATATACAGCAGAAGACATGGTGCCGCTTAGAAAAGAAGCAGCTTTGGATTATCACAGAATGGGTTCTAAAATTTATTGCCTGGGCAGCGATGGCGACAAGGGAGAGTATGCAAGTAAAGAAATGATACAGGCGCATGAAGGTCTGTTTGGCATGGAATTACAGATGTGGGAACGGATAAGGGATCAGGATCTGGATTATACCGATGAAGATTTTGGAGCATTTCAGGAGCCTATGAGTGTCATTGAGCAGGAAGAAGCACTGAAATTATACGATGCCGGAGCAGATATTTATCTGATTACTAATTTTTCGTCACCAATCTATGTCACGGAACGCATGGAAATCGAACGAGGACCGGAGCATTATCAGATGTCCATGGCAGAACGGGAGCGTTTCCGTAACCTGGAATGGGAAATGCAGAAATATCCACAGATTCAGTCTTTGAAAGAGGCAAACTTGTTGTTAGGAACAAGGCGAACCTTTGGTATTTATCAGATCAAGGACGATTCACCGGGCGAAAACTATGCATTTATGAATATGAGTTTTATTGAAAGTCATGGTATGCAGATAAAAAAAGAAGATTATAAGCTGGTCTATGTTGGCGAATTACTGGGAAATATGTCACTGGATGATATTTTTGAAAGATTCAACATTGACAGACCGAAAGACTTTCGAGGACATTCACTGTCTGTCAGTGATATCGTAGTTCTGAATGACGGAGAAAAAGTAACCGCTCATTTTGTAGACAGTATCAGTTTTGAACAGCTGGATTCTTTTCTGAATCTGGAAGAACAGGTTCTTGACGAATTGGCATATGAGGTAGGAGAACGTTATTTTGCTATTCAGAGGACAGAAGAAGGATACGATTATTCCTTTTACGATGAAGATTTCCGTCTGATGGATGGTGGCGTCTATGAAAATGATGAAATTTCTATTGAAGAAGCGGTAGAGGAACTTCTGGAAGACGAAGGCTGGACTGGGGAACGCATTCGTGGGGATTATGATCAGTTGATGGAAAAGGTAGAAGAAATGGATGAGGTTGTCATGGCAGAGATTCAGAAAAGCCAGGGCGAATATAAGCCTTTGGCAAAGGTGGAGGAACTGGAAGAGGCGAATTACAACATGATTGATAATGTCCTCAACAATATGCCACCGAAGAAAGAACCTTATCTGGAATATTTTGCCACAGAATGTGATGAGTTCCATGATATGGGAGCTTATGAAAAAAGTACCGATGTTAATCAGATAGCTGCAGTCTATGAAAAATATAGGGAGAATCCCAAAACTGCGTATCTGGGATGTACCATGGGAATTATTTATCGTGATCCGGAAGACAGTTACTATGATGAAGCCGAATTTGCGATCGTTAAAGGGAATACCGTATTCGGAAATCTGATGGATGATGTTCGATTTTATGGAGAACTTGCACTGGTACGGGAAGGGATCGAGAAAATTCATGAAGCATTGCCGGACTACAAGTATGTACCGATGAGGGATGTTCGAGAAGCAATGTATCCTGAGAAAATGACCACAGAACAGCTGGCAGAGGCACTGGATGAGATTGCAGAAGCTTTTGATCCGTATGAGTATCGAGATAATGTGGAGAGGGGAGAAAATACGGTGCAGGAAGTAATGCTGGATTTGAGAAGTGGAAATATTCATTCCTATATTTCATATCTGAAGGATATTGTAGACGAAGAATGCGATCTGTCTGTTCGTGCAGGAGTATTGATTGAAAGACTGAAAGCCTATGAACCTGAACTTCCAAAGGATATGGAACCAATGGTGTATGTAAACTATTGTGAAGAAAGTGATCTCATGAATCCAAGATGTCAGAAGCTGTCTGAGCTGGATGCAAAAACAGCAGAAATGGATAAAGAATGGTATGCAAAACGTGATCCGAAGACAGAGGAACCTACAAAAATTGCAAAGATATATGTGACTGTATATTATGCGGAAAAAGGTGAACAGATGCTGCATCATTTTAAGAAGTCAATGGATATTGGAAATGGACATGGCGGTATTGTGAGTCAGTTGAAGTATGATAATGAAATGAAGCTTACAGATGAGTATTGGATCAATTACCAGAAAGGCAAAGGAAGTGAAGAGTTCCAAAAGTATATGGAAGATCTGACAGACATGCAGAATCATGTGCTTCCGTATCTGCAGAGTTTTTGCAATCTGGAGGAAAAAGGTGTGAAGGAGAGACGAGAACAGCAGATAGCAGAAAGATATGAAGGAAGAGCAGATGAGAGGGTAACAAGTACCGAAGCGAATGAAGTTGTTAAGGATGTAGGAAAAACAGATAGAAAACCGGCACAGCAGAAGCAGGCGGTAGATGGAAAAGATAAGAAATTATCCATTCATGAACGGCTTGAGATCAATAAGAGGATTATTCAAGAAAAGCAGGGAAAAGATAAAACGGAGAGAGGAGTTGATTTGGGTGTAAGGACAGTGTAGAATAAGCAGAACGAGTCGGAGGTCATGGATGATAACGTGGCTTCCGGCTTTATTGCGTATTGTCGGAAGAATTATAAATGGTATAATGAATGTAAATGCGATAAAAGAATGTCGCCTGTTATGCGACTTCCAAATGAGAAAAGTGTGTTATTCTGAGATCAAACAAGAGGCTAATAGAGTCAGGAGGGTGACATTATGAGTAAAAAAGGATATAGCAGACCAGGATTCTTTGGATCCATAAACCATTATGATGCAAACGGAAAAAAGTAGGCGAGAGCAGACCAGGATTCTTTGGTGGTATGAACGACTATGATGCAAATGGAAAGAAAATCGGACATAGTTCGCCTTCCTTTTTTGGTGGTATGAATCATTATGACAATAACGGGCATAAAGTAGGTGAGAGTCGACCAGGATTCTTTGGCGGTTTAAACCATTATGATGACAAGGGGCATAAGCGGGGGCATAGCAATCCAGGATTTTTAGGTGGATTCAATCATTACGGTTAAAACTGCACAGAGAGCAGCACAAGCGGCAAGGGCTGCGGCAAAAGCCGCCGTGGTTACGGTAAAGGCGATTGCCAAAGCGACCGCACTTGCCATTAAAGCGATTATTGCCGGAACGAAAGCCTTGATTGCCGCTATCGCCGCAGGCGGCTGGGTGGCGGTTTTGGTTATTATCGTGATTTGCCTGATTGGTATGATCCTCGGCTCAGTATTTGGCATTTTCTTCTCAGACGAAGATTCCGGCACTGGAATGAGTATGCAGACCGTTGTGCAGGAAATCAATACCGAATACGATACCAAGCTGCAAGAGGAAAAGAACTCGGTATCCTATGATGTTCTTGAAATGAGTGGCAGCAGAGCCGTTTGGAAAGAGGTGCTTGCCGTTTACTCTGTAAAAACGAATACGGATCAAGATAACCCCCAAGAGGTTGCCACAATGGACGATGGCAAAAAGCAACTCTTAAAAGACATCTTTTGGGAGATGAATCAAATATCTTCCCGAACAGAGAGCAAGACCGAAACAGTTATTACCGAAACCGATGACGGACACGGTAATATCGTGGAAACTGAAAGCACGGTCACACAAACCTATCTGTATATTACCGTCAGCCACAAGACTGCCGAGGAAATGGCGGCGCAATATGGTTTTAACGAAGAACAGAAAGGCTACCTCGCTGAACTGCTTGCAGATGAAAACAATTACCTTTGGTCACAGGTGCTTTACGGCATTACAGGCGGCGACGGACAGATCGTGACCGTTGCACTCTCTCTGGTTGGCAATGTGGGCGGTCAGCCGTATTGGTCGTGGTACGGTTTTAACTCCCGTGTAGAATGGTGTGCTTGCTTTGTATCTTGGTGTGCCAACGAGTGCGGCTATATCGACGCTGGAGTTATCCCAAAATATGCAGGCTGTGTCAACGGAGTACAATGGTTTAAGGATCGTGGACAATGGCTGGATGGCAGCGCCGAGCCTGCCCCCGGAATGATTATTTTCTTCGATTGGGCAGACGAAAGTGGTCAGGATGGATTATCCGACCATACGGGTATTGTTCAAAAGGTCGAAAACGGCAAGGTTTATACGGTCGAGGGCAACTCCGGCGACAGTTGCCGAGTCAATGAGTATTCTATCGGTTATTACGAGATTCTTGGCTACGGCGCACCTGCCTATTAAAATACACAAGCCGCCTGCATTTTGCAGGCGGTTGGATTACATATCAGAAAGATATTGTGCCGGTTTGAAAACTAAAAGTCTCAAAATACAGACTTAATAATTGCGATTTCACTCTCAAAGTGCTATAATACAAACTATATTTGGGTGGAGGTGCGGAAATGAAAGTACGGTACAACAAACTTTGGAAACTTCTGATTGACAAGGGAATGAAAAAGAGTCAATTACGAGAAGCGGTCGGGGCAAGCAAAAGTACATTTGCGAAACTCGGAAAAAATGAAAATGTTACCCTTCCCGTGCTGTTGAATATATGCGAATACTTAGAGTGTGATTTTGGCGACATAATGGAAGCCGTACCCGAAAATGAGGTGTAGGATCAATGAACAAGAAGATTTTAATTGTGGATGACGAAAAAGAAATCGTTGATCTGCTTGAAGTGTATTTGAGTAACGATGGTTATTCAGTATATAAATGTTATAATGGGTTAGAGGCGATGAAATGTATCAAACAGTCGCAGATTGATTTAGCGATACTTGATATTATGCTGCCGGATATTGATGGTTTTCGACTTTGCCAAAAAATTCGGGAAAAGTTTTACTTCCCTATTATTATGCTTACCGCCAAAATTGAGGATAGCGACAAGATTATGGGGCTTACGATTGGTGCGGATGATTATATAACGAAACCGTTTAATCCTTTAGAGGTTGTGGCAAGAGTAAAGACGCAATTAAGGCGTTATCAGAGCTATAACAGTCCTAATTTGAGCCAATCCGAAGAAAAAGACGAGTATGACATCAGAGGTCTACTGATAAACAGAGTCAGCCACAAGTGCTACTTGTATGGCAAAGAAATAGCCTTGACTCCGTTGGAGTTTTCTATTCTGTGGTATCTGTGCGAACATCAGGGTAAAGTTGTCGCCTCGGAGGAATTATTTGAAGCCGTGTGGAAAGAAAAGTATCTTCGCAACAGTAACAATACGGTAATGGCGCACATTGGGCGGCTTCGGGAAAAATTGAATGAACCTTCAAAAAATCCGAAGTTCATTAAAACTGTTTGGGGGGTAGGGTATGAAATTGAATAAAAAAGAAAAAAACTATCTGCTCTCTACCTTGTTCAAAGGGTATGTAATTCAATGTGCGATTTGCTCTGTGCTTATTTTTGGCGGTACTTTTCTTTTAGGAATTATGGCAGAGGAAATTCTCCGCAAGTATGTTTTGTATTATTACTTGTATTACAGAACAGTATATCTTTATATAGTGGCTGTAATCGTGTGGGGTGGCTGTATTATATACATGACATACCTACTTTTGAAAAAAGTAGTCGCCTATGTGTACGAGGTACAGGCTGCGACAGGAAAAATGTTCGATCAGAATGTCAGTTACATTGAAATGTCCCCGGAGTTGAGTGAAATCGCCGCTAACATCAATCAGTTAAAACAAGAGGCTGAAAGTAATGCAAGGCTTGCAAAAGAAAATGAGCAGCGAAAAAATGACCTGATTATGTATCTTGCACACGATTTGAAAACACCGCTTTCTTCTGTAATCGGGTATCTTACTTTACTGCGTGATGAGTCGCAAATCTCAAAGGAACTTCGAGAAAAGTACCTTTCAATCACTCTTGGTAAGGCAGAACGGTTAGAGGATCTGATTAACGAGTTTTTCGAGATAACACGATTCAATATATACGATATTACATTACAATACACGAAAATCAATTTAACTCGCCTGCTGGAGCAACTTGTATATGAATTTAAGCCTATGCTCAAATCAAAGAATTTGCAATGTAATCTTTGTGTTGATGATGATATAATGCTTCGATGTGACGCAGACAAAATTCAGCGTGTTTTTGATAACCTTTTGAGAAATGCGGTTATCTACAGTTTTGAAAATACGGATATCACGATCAGCGCACAATGTCAGGAAGATACGGTCAGCATTATTTTTTGTAACCACGGCGATACTCTGCCGGAAGAAAAGTTAAACAGGATTTTCGAGCAGTTTTATCGGCTTGACGCAGCGAGAAGTACAAGCAGTGGAGGAGCTGGATTAGGTTTGGCGATTGCAAAGCAGATTGTTGAACTACACAATGGTACAATCGTTGCAGAGAGCCAAGAGGATCAAAACAAGTTTTCAATTACTTTGCCGTTGGCGTAGGAAAATTGTAAGAATTTGCATAGAAAAAAAGAGGAATATCTTACGAGCAATCAAGAAAATACGGGCTTCTGTTTTGGTACAATAAAAGTATCAAGATAGAGGCTCGTATTTTTTGTGATACAGCATAAGGAGGAATGATGAAGTTGCTAAGAAAACAAATGCTGCTATGTTCTATTTTGTTTCTTGTATTTACGCTATCTGCCTGCTCTGCAATTGGGCAGACAGACGAAAACAATCTTACAGATAGCGCAACATCCGCAGAAAAAACGGTATCAGTTGTACGAGGGACAATTACTCCAACCGTTTCAACGCAAACGACTATTGTTCCGGCAGTACCGTTTATTATTTTCTCACCCGAAAATGGCATATTTAATACAGCGGTAGAATTAGAAGAAAAAATCACTGCCGGGCAAATTATTGGAACTGTGAACGGCAAAGAATTGAAATCTCCGGTGGATGGTACAATTACCTCTATTGCCCCATCCAATGAAAGCGTACCGAGTAATTATCCCGTAGCGATAGTGCATTATACAGGATTTGCCCTCAATGTAGAGGCAGATAATTTTTTGAGTACCTTACCGGAGTATGCAGAGTTGAAAGCAAAATTTCAAGTATATGATGGTGTAGGACCAACCGATATGATTGCCGTGGTGTCGCCTGCCGCAGATGAAAATGCGTTTACGGGAATCGTGCCGCAAGAGGGCATTCTGCAATGCTTGATCAGTCAAACAGTCGATGTGAAATCGGGGCAAAGTGCAACGGTAGTCATAACGGCGACAACGAGAAATGATGTCCTTATATTGCCGCTGTCGGTAATAGCGGGTAGACAAGGGACGGGATTGGTTACTGTAATTACTCCGAATGGAGAAAGAGTGGAAACAAAAGTGACATTGGGTGTGACAGACGGAGCCAATATAGAAATACTGTCCGGCTTAGAGGAGGGCGATGTAGTTTCTGCTACTCCGCCAAACCTTGATCCGAGGGGGATTTGATAAAATGAAAGGAATTTCCGAAAAGACTTTAATCAAAATAAAGGATTTGAAAGCAAGCGTCAAATTGAATAATGGCGATATGCTGACAACAGTAACCAACGCTAATATGGAATTGCAACGAGGGCGCAGTTATGCCATTGTCGGAAAGTCCGGCTCAGGCAAAACAAGCCTTATATCCATTATTGGCTTGTTAAATCGGGAATATGAGGGCGAGTACCTTTATGATGGTATATCTATTTCTGCTTTGAAAGACCGTGATCTGTCTATACTGCGAGCCAATAATATCGGATTTGTATTTCAGAACTACTCTCTGATTAAGCACTTGCGGGTATGGGAAAATATCGAATTACCCCTACTCTATGCCAAAAAGTCGTTTACCGCCAAACAGCGTCACGAGATAATTACAGGCTTGCTAAAAAGTGTCGGCTTAGAAAGCAAGGAAAATGATTACCCAATCAATTTGTCCGGCGGTGAACAACAAAGAGTTGCAATCGCAAGGGCGCTTGCAGTATCTCCGGAAGCCATTTTATGTGATGAGCCTACGGGAGCGTTGGATAAAAAGACGGGAACGCAGATTATGGAACTGTTGCACAGCGTCGTAAAAGAAAATGGAATTATGCTGCTGTTGGTTACGCACGATCCTGATATTGCAGATACCTGTGATACGATTTTTGAAATGGATGGAGGGAGGATAACTTGTGCTAAAAATGATACTTAAAGACCTTCGTCTGTCTCCACTTAGAAGTATTCTGACAAGTGTTTCAATGCTTGTAGGCATTATCGCAATGCTTGGATCGGTATTAGTTGGTACGCTTGGACGGGAGTATTTGATTTCCGTAAACGCACAGGTATATGGCTGGTCACCTACTTACTCATTCGTGATAACGGAATCCGATTTTCACGATAGAAATAAAATGGAACAATTATTCCAGAGATTTGAAGCCATTGATGATGTAGCCGCTGTTACTTTTTCTATGGGAGAAGATATTCGATTTGCACCAATGAAAGATTTAACGCCAATACCGCCGAATGATGTTTACCAAAACCTGATGGCTTTTGATTTAGTTTGCACCACGGAGGCATATAGTCAAGTCTATAATCTTCCAATGACATCCGGTAGATGGTTAGAGCCTTCGAGTGAGGGCGGCTCGCTTGAAGTGGTCATAAACAAAGAAGCTAAAAACTATTTTAATGATTCGCCCTATGCTGCAGGAAATGTAAAAAGCACACTTTCGTTAACCCCATTCAATATTGTCGGAGTAGTAAACGATGGCAGGGATTTTCCGACTATCTATGCGGATTCTGCGGCGATCCTCAATTTCGCACCAGCAATGTGGCAAGTACAAAATGCAAATGTGTATTGGCATCCCACAACAGGACTGACAATCGAACAGATACATTCTGCCCTTGGCGACATTTTGACTGATACCATTGGCGGTTACTGGGAAAGTGCTGGGCGGAGTGATATTGGAGATACCTATGATTCGGTATTGTCCATACTGCAATTAGGGCTTTTGGTTACTTCGCTTTTGTTGCTGTTTGTTTCCGTATTAGGGCAGATCAATATCGGACTATCTTCATTGGAACAGCGCACACATGAGTTGCTGATCCGCAGAGCGATAGGTGCTTCACGAACAAATATTGTGGCATTGGTTTTAGGCTCACAGTTGATTTTATCAATATTCGTTTGCCTTGCAGCTATTTTGATTTCGCTGATTTTGGTGCATTGTATTGGAGCGTTGCTCCCTGTGGATTCCCCGGTGGGAACACCGAGTTATCCAATCAGCGTTGCTGTTGTTGCAGTTGCTGTGTCTGTGCTTACAGCATTATTGGGCGGATTATTACCAGCATTGAAAGCAGCAAAATTAGAGCCTGCATTGGCTCTTAGATAATAAAACTCAATTCAAGGAGGAAACAAAATGAAACGAACAATCTCAAAATCCGAAAGACCGTACAGACTGTTATTGTGTGTTATGATTTCTTTGCTGGTGATTATGCTGGCAGGCTGCTCCACTTCTTCGGACTCCGACACAAACACAAGAGGTTTCACGGACTTTGCTACCATTGAAGAAGAATACCTAACGACCATTGAGAGTTTGAATTGGCCGGAGGGCTTTACGCCGCCTGATGCTTTGGAAGGCGAAGATACGGGAGCGTCTTTTCAGATAGGATATGGCGATACAAGAGCATCTAACCTTTGGGAATATTCTTGGATGCAGGAATGGCTTGATACTTACAATACGGATTCGGAAAGGGCGGCAAAAGCCTTAGCTGAACTCGAAAAAGCCTTTGATATGCCTTATATGGGAACAGATCGCTGTGATGACGCCACACGCAAATATCTTCGTGATAATATTGATAAAGCTAAGTTGGGAGATCCGTCTGGATTTACAGAGTGTATTCAGGCAAATTATGCCGATTAAAAATGGCACATAGGAGTTTTGGTGTTGGGAGGTGAGCACATATATGCAGAGAAAACGCCGTAAGAAAAAACGATTTGGAGTATTTTTGTTTTTGCTTGTAGTTTGTATCGGCATAGGTATAATGTTTGTGCCGTGGGCAATGCAGCCGGAAAATTTCAGAGAGGTAAAGAATAAAATAAATGGTTTTCTCTACAAAGAAGATTTTCCTGACTCTTATAATGCAAAATCGCTGATTTTGGTGGATTGTTCTGATGATGAAATATTTGTTTCAAAAAACGAGAACGAGCCACAAATTCCTGCAAGTTTAGCCAAGCTGTTTGTTATTGAGTATGCGTCAACTTTAGCAGACCTTGATAGTATCGTTGTTGCAGACTATGGTGCTATTTCACTCACGAAACCTGGCTCGTCTGTTGCTCAAATCAAGGAAAAAGAATACTTTTTACACAATCTATTTGCGGCAATGTTAGTACCGTCAGGGAATGACGCAGCTTATGTGGTTGCTGATTATTGTGGAGGATTACTTTCGCCGCAAGCAGAAAGCTGTCAAGAGCGTGTGAGGATTTTCATGGAGAACTTAAACCTGCATTTGCAACAGCAGGGGTACTTAGACACAGTTTTATATGATCCGAGTGGTTTTGATATGGAGGCACTTACCACCACTTTAGATTTGAAAGAAGTAGTATATCGGTTGTTGGAATACTCGTGGTTTAGAGAAATTGTATCTCAAAACACTTATACGGCAACACTGCCTGATGGCAGTACACAAATATGGCAGAATACAAACGCCTTCCTTGATCCGACATCCGAATATTACAACGAAAATGTATGCGGAATTAAGACTGGCTCTCTGTCTGACGACTATAACTTGATTGTGCTTTATCAGCAGCACGGAAAAGAGTTTTTGATATGCAGTTTAGGCTCTCAGTCCGATTCCTCTCGTTATGACGATGTGAATTTTATTCTGAAAACGATTGATGAATCGTATTATCTCACGCAATAAATCTTATGTTGTCCAAGACAAAAAAACTAACCAAGGGGGGTGATAATATCGGACGAATCGTAATAATGGAGTTCAAAGCACAAGACTCAACAGCCTTTGACGATATGCTGGCTTTTGTAAAACAGCACCCTGATTTTGAAAAATTAGAGATTTCATATGAGCCGACATTATCCCTTTCCGGCTTAGAAATCAATTTGAGCCGGCGCAGAGTTATCAATAACGGTCAGGAAATTGAACTGACCGTCAAAGAGTACGATATACTCTGCTTGCTCGCAGCCAATAAAGGTCGTGTTCTTACATACGAGCAGATTTATGATAAGGTGTGGGGCGAAATATCAGCAGGCAATGAAAAGGATACCGTAGGCTTTCACATTCGGAATCTTCGTAAAAAACTTTGTGATACAAACTCTCACTTTTCCATAGATAGTGTTCGTGAGATCGGCTACCGCTTTAACAGTCAGTAAGCAGTCCCTCGTAGTTCATAATGAATTGCGAGGGATTATTCATTTTCTAAGACGGTATGTCGGAATTTGATAAATCCCTGCAAATGTTGATTTTATACGACTGTTAAGAGCAATATCGTGTCTAAACTTGCGACTGGACTTTGCATTTTCTACGAGTTATCTTCGTAATATCTCGGCATTATACTACTGGAATGTTTATCATAAACAGGGCATGATTTATGGCAGAATGGGCAGTCGTTCTCGTGCCATTTATTAGGTCTTGCTTGGATACGAATATGTTTAACTCCATTCTTATCAGAGTAAAGATTACAATTTTTTATAACTGTGTTCTTGACATTAAGGACACTTTTGCATAATGTATTAACTGAAGCCACTTGTGAATACTCCTTTTGTGTTTTTCTTCGCAGTTAATACATTAAAGGACACAAGTGTTTTTTCAATATGGTGTTGTTAATTTATGGTGTTAGGCTTCCACCATTATGCCAGAAGCCTCATATAAATTTATTGGGAAGAGTTACCGATCAAGTTTTCTCAGAATCCGAAGAATGGGATATTGATACGGTGTCAGAAACTATTGCATCGGAATATGAAAGAGCAACGAATCTTTCGATAAATAAAGAGAAGCAGAATTTGCCAATAGAAGAAAAACGAACGATAGATGTTAAAGAAATACGAGAATGGCTGAACTTTATTATTACGATTATATCAGTTGTTTTGGGAGTTACGAATTCTTCAGCAACAACGATAAATAATTACAATTATACACAACAAGTCAATAATTATTACATCGTTGGAATGGGATATGATGCGAAGGAGCTAAATACGACTAAATATAGAATCGTTAATAGAGAATCTATTGTACGACTGAAGCATGACTGCCATTCGATTGTAATTGAAAAGCTTGAGGAAGGGAAAGTTGTTAGAATTATAGATAAATATAAAAAGTGGCGACAGATAATTTGGGAGAATGAAGATGGTGAAGAATGTATGGGGTGGATTCAAAATTATAAATTAACTGAGTTTAAAGTGCCTAGAAATAAATGATGTATATTTGATGAAATAGAATCTATAAGTGAAGGAAGTATTATGTGTGGTAGATATTATATTGATTCTGATATGGCAGATGAAATCGAAAAAGTAGTGCATGATATAGACCAACGGATCCGGCAGGAACATTTTGCAGGAGATATCTTTCCAACCAATGTAGCACCGATCATTGAAAAATCAGAACATGGATTGAAACTGGATGTTTGCAAGTGGGGATATCCATTGTCACAAGGAAAGAATCTGGTTATAAATGCAAGAGCAGAATCTGTTATGGATAAACCTTCTTTTCGAAATGGAATCCTCTATCACCGCATTTTGATACCGGCAAGTGGGTTCTATGAATGGAATCGGTTAAAAGAGAAAAATACATTTTCCAGATATGATGCACCAGTATTGTATATGGCTGGCTTCTGTGATTGGTTTGAGAATGAACGACGATTTGTGATTATGACTACAGCAGCCAATGAATCTATGATAAAAGTACATGATCGTATGCCGCTGATATTGGAAAAAGGACAGCTGAAAGATTGGTTCGATGACAGGAAAATGGAGCAAATTCTGCATCAGGTACCGGTTCAGCTAAAACGAGAGGCAGAATACGAACAGCAGAGCTTATTCTTATAATGGTTCAGAGGAGAAATAGAAAGATGCAAATATTTGTTGATGCAGATGCCTGCCCAGTGGTTGCGATCATTGAAAAGATTGCAAAAGATAATAGTGTTCCGGTAATGTTGTTGTGTGATACAAACCATGTTCTGTCATCGACTTATAGTAAAGTTGTTGTTGTCGGTGCAGGAGCAGATGCAGTAGATTATAAACTGATTAGTATCTGCCATAAAGGAGATATTGTCGTATCACAGGACTATGGTGTGGCTGCAATGGCATTGGGAAAAGGTGCTTATGCTATTCATCAATCAGGTAAATGGTACACGGATGATAATATTGATCAGATGCTAATGGAACGTCACCTGAGTAAAAAAGCCAGAAGAAGTTCCCGTAAATGTCATGTCAAGGGACCGAAGAAGCGGACGGAGGAAGATGATGAAAGATTCGCTCAGTCTTTTGAAAAAATGCTTTTGATGGCACGGGAGAAAGAAGGCAGATGAGGAATTGTAGATGCAGAGGAACGACAGAAGCTATAAAGACTTAAAACAAAAACAGAAGAGTGCAATAGCAGATAAAACATACAAAATGCACTTGAAGTTTTATCTTGAGAATCAGCGAATGCCGGATGCTACTGAAATGAATGATATATGCAAAAGTTTGTTTACGGCAGTTCAATCGCTTGCTCCTAAAACGGAATATGAAGAATTTTATAAAATTGTTGAAAAGCGTGAAAAGAGTTATGAAGAACGTATCCTGAGAGACATTCAGAATGGAATTATAATAGAAACACTTATGGCAAAAAAACATAAGAAAACGCCGGAAGAAAAAGCAGCTGTTGCGAAACAAAAGAAGCAGCAGAGGCGAGCAAGACGGAAACAAGAAACAAGAGATAATCTGGCTAAAGAAGAAATCTTGCAAGATGACAGATTTTTCGTTATTGCCGGTTATACCTCCGGAGGTGCACCGTATGGTGTCACCTGGGAGGAAATGGGTCTGAAACCTTGGGAAGATTTGGAAGAGAATAATTGAGTTGTCAGTGCAATCTTATTTATCTCTTGTGACAGAAACAGGTTCCCGTTTTGCCGGAAGTAAGTCTGAATTGATTTCAGGAGCATCGAGCAGCACAGAGAAATTTTGCTGAATGATATCCAGTGTTTTCTGCTTTTTCTGTAATTTCTGTTTTTCCCGGACGGTAGCAGCTTGTTCAGATTCAAGATTTTCAATCCGCTTCTGGATTTTTTCAGAGCTAGGGATTTTGGTAACACCGAGATCCTGAAGCTCTTTTTTTAGTGAATCGTGGAGTTGGTATTCTGCCAGATGCTTGGAACGGTATTCTTTTGGATTTTTTGCAGATTTGCAATCTTCTATCACTTTACGGCAGAGCCGGTAAGAATCACAGTGTTTCTGAATGACTTTCTGCGTGCTTAGCTCACTGGTGATGTGTGCTATTCTCTGATCAGCCGCTTTAACAGAAGCATCAACATCAGAAACATGCTGCCTGAAATCCTCATAATTCAGTAGGTTATTTTCTGAAAGATAGTTGAAGGTGCGGGCTGCCTCTTTTAGATTATTGAGTTTTGCCCAATGTTCAAATCCTTCTCGATTGCCAGTCGTTACATACGTGGAGATATTGATATACAGGCGAGCTTCTCTGGACAGATGTTTTGGAGTTTTCACTTTGCTACGATTTTTAGCTAAGTGGATGCGGACGTTTTCTTCCGTATAATAACTTCCCAGAGATTTCATATAAGTGAAATTTTTTTGTTCCGGTGCACGGAAAGAAAGATGCTTTCCCTGCCGGACTTCATATCCAGCTAACTGCATTTTTTGTAGAAATTCCTCATAGTTGATGGAAGTCCAGATTGCTTTATCAACTGCAACACGTAGCTTGGCTTTCCAACTGGTGCCACGATGATATTCCATGTTCTCTTTATAGCTTTTTCCTTTTTCTCCGGTTGGCATACTGGTGGCAAGTCCATTTTCCAGGCAGATACGATTACTGATTCTGCAGAGTTTATGGTAGCTCCGCTTATTGGAAACATACTTGTGATGATCAACAAAGCTTGCAGCGTTGAAGATGATATGGTTATGAATGTGCTTTTTATCAACATGGGTACTGATCACGTATTCATATTTTCCTTTCAGTACTTCGGCTGCAAATTGCTGTCCTAAGCGATGGGCAGTTTCGGCATCAACTTCTCCAGGTTTAAATGACTGGATCAGATGAAATGCCAGGTTATTACCTTTGTCCATTCCATTCTTTTTTGCCATTTCTCTAGTCATGGAAAATTCGAGATCAGCAGTTTCCGGGGAACAGCCAAAACTGGAAACCAGCAGTTTTTCATCAGTCTTGTCTGGATTCGTGATATAGTCCAGAGCTTTCTTGTCTGTTACTTTAATGGGGAAGATCTTAATATATGCCATAGTTCTTTCACCATCTCTTTCAATTCTTGCATTTCTTCCGGATATAGATCTCCGGTGGTATTTACCTTTTTTGCAATCTGGTTGATATTTATGCCAATCTTGTGCATTTCCTCATACTGTTTCTTCAGAGGAGTTGTATCTGTGTTGACGATGTAGCCGTCGATTGCCATCTTACGCAGATAAGCTCCCATGTTCTTGGTTTTTGATTCTATCATCTTCCTGCGGATTAGCTTTCGTTCTTCTTCTGTGACATAAAAATGAATTTCTTTGTTTCTTTTTCTTTCAGCCATTAGCAGTTTCTCCTTTCTGAGAGGGCAGTAGTATCGTTGCTTTCAGCGTTTTTCAATTCAGGGCAGGGTACCCTAAATTGGGATTTTCCGGAAGTGTATCCTCACTTCCTGTCCTTGCTGTTTTACCCCTCTATTAGTTAAAGTCAGGAGAACCGGGAAAATGCAAAAGAATTTGGCAGGTAGTACGGGAACTGAAAATATGGTATGATTATGGGCAGGATATCAGAAGAATCAGGAGTTGAATAAACTGTGAAGAAAGAAGAAATTTTTGAATATGTGAAGAAACAGTATGGTACGGTGCCGGAGTATTTATGGGCACAATCACCAGATAATGCTGTGCTACGACATAAGAATGGAAAATGGTATGCTGTGGTCATGACGGTTGAAAAATCGAAACTGGGATTAGAAGGAAAAGATCCGGTTGATATCATGGACGTAAAGTGTGATCCGGACATGACGAATATGATTATTCAGACTTATGGATTTTTACCTGGATACCATATGAATAAGCAGCACTGGATCACGATTTTACTGGATGGTTCTGTCAGTGAGGCTAAGACACTGGACTTTTTGGATATGAGCTATGACCTGATTGACGGAGCAGGCAGAAAAGAAGAAAATGTAAGTGGATTACAGTGATTTTTGAGCAAAAGGAAAACCGGGGATTTTACTCCTCGGTTTTCTGGCTGTTGTGCTTCAGTCTTCAACTTGAAAAATATCTTCTACAGGCACTTTCAGGTAATGTGCCAGCCGGATTGCAATCTCAAGAGAGGGATTACGTTCTCCACGTTCGATGCGGCCTATAGTCTGGCTGCAGGAACCTATGGCTTCAGCCAAATCTGCTTGAATGAGATTCCGTTCTTCACGAATATCTTTTAGTGTATTATTGATTGCCATTCAATCACTTCCTTTGCTTATTGTTATCAGCAGGATCATGAACCTGCTGTTGAAATCTAATGAAATCCCGGAATTTCTGCACCTTTGCATTTCCCGATTACTTTTCCAAATATCTTAAAAGAGTCAGATTCCAAAACCTGGATAGGACGATATTTTTGATTTAAAGAGATCAGATAAACACCATCTGGCTCATCGTGTAATTCCTTGATGTAAGTATTGCCGTTGAGATAGAAGATTCCAATTTCACCATTAGCAAGAGAATCTTTTTTTTGAATCCATGCAACATCACCTGTATGATAAAGTGGCTCCATACTGTCACCGGAAATCCGTACACCAAAGTCAGTCTGCTCAGGAGCAAGGTGTCCTACGTCATAGGTTTCTTTTACAGAATCCTCCAGGTAATTTCCAGTACCAGCAGAAACTGGTTCCCAGGTAATTTCTACAGGATGATGGAATGGGATAATCTTTGCAGACAGTGGAGAAAACTTTTTAGAAGCTTTCAAAATATCAGCAAATTCAATCAATTTATTTCTGCCTTCTTCATTCAATCCACTCATAATGTTATATGGGTTTTCTCCAAAGAAGGATTCATATATATCTTCGATATCAAGTAACTGGCAAAGTGTCAGGAAAACATGTAAAGCTGGTTCTCGTGCATTGGTCTCCCATTTGGAGATTGCTTTTGTAGTGACCTGAATACCTTCCTGAGAAAGCAGGTCTACCAGATCTGATTGAGAGTATCCTTTCTTTTTTCTATTTTCTGCTAATATTTCCCCGAAATCACGCATTTGTTCGCCTCATTTCTATTTGAATTTTCTATATGCATTATACCGTATGTTAGAAATAAAATCAACAATAATCTCCAAAATGGAGAAAATACAACCAAGATGTCACTTGACTATCTCCGAAATGTCGATATATACTAAACATACAGAGATTGATAAGACATTATGTTGAAGGAAACAGCTGGGAGGTGAAAAGTTTGAGTGAGCGTGTGATCCTGCATAGTGATATGAACTGTTTTTATGCCAGTGTGGAAATGCTGCATCATCCGGAATTTACCGGAATGCCGCTGGCAGTCGGTGGCGATCCGGAAGCCAGACATGGGATTGTGCTGACAGCAAATTATATTGCAAAGCAAAAAGGTGTAAAGACCGGAATGGCATTATGGCAGGCAAAACAGATTTGTCCGGAAATCATATTTGTACCACCACGGATGGATTTGTATTTGAGATTTTCACAGATGGCAAGAGAAATTTATTCGGAGTATACGGACAAGATCGAGCCATATGGAATTGATGAAGCCTGGCTGGATGTATCGGACAGCAGAAATCTGAAAGGAAGCGGAATGACGATTGCAAGAGAAATCAGCCATCGGATTAAATACGAACTGGGTGTAACGGTAAGTATTGGAATTTCCTGGAATAAGATTTATGCGAAACTTGGTTCAGATTATAAAAAGCCGGATGCAATCACAGAGTTTAATCGAGAAAATTATAAAGACAGGATATGGCAGCTTCCAGCGTCAGATTTGCTTTATGTCGGAAGACAGACAAATAAGAAATTGCAAAAACTTGGAATCCGGACAATCGGGCAACTTGCGGAATCAGACGAAAAGTTGTTAGAGAGTCATTTTGGAAAAATAGGAAATGTATTATGGGCTTTCGCAAATGGCTGGGATGAAGATCCGGTTTGCAAGGAAGGGTATGAAGCTCCAGTAAAGTCGATAGGTAATAGCACCACAACACCGAGAGATCTGGAAAATGATCTGGATGTTTGGATCATTCAAATAGCATTGGCAGAAAGTGTAGCTGCACGATTGCGGAAACATGGATTTAAATGCAAAACAGTAGAAATTACAGTTCGAGATAATGGATTGTATAGTTTTTCCAGACAGATACATTTACGACAGCCAACGAATATTACAAATGAGATTGTAACTGCAGCATTTCAGCTATTTAAAGATAATTACAAATGGGAACATCCCATTAGAAGCCTGGGAATCCGAGCTGCGGATCTTGTGTTAGATGATATTCCCGTGCAGTTGGATTTATTTGGAAATCAGGAGAAAAAAGAAAAGTTAGAGAAGCTGGATCGTACTGTAGATGAGATAAGACGACGGTTTGGATATTTCAGTATACAGCGAGCGGCAATGTACCAGGATAAAGTCTTATCCCACTTAGACGCTGGTACGCACACGGTCCATCCACACAGTTATTTTCATGGGTAATTGGAGGGATAGATTTGAAAAAAGCATTAACCAGAAAACAGGAAGAAAGTTATCAGTGTATTTTGAATTATACGAAGGAGCATGGATATCCGCCGACAGTTCGGGAATTTGGAGAGTTGATCGGGGTGAAATCAACATCATCTGCTTTTTCCAGAATCAAGCAGTTGGAGCAAAACGGATATATCCGAAGGATTCCGGCATCGCCAAGAGCAATCGAGATTTTATAGTGAGGTGTCGGCATGAACAAAGTATATGTAGATGTAGTGGCAGAGTTTCGGAAAGACGGACAGCTGGTTCCCATATTTTTTACATGGGAGGATGGAAGAAAGTATAGCATTGACAGAATTTTGAAAATCGAGCGATGCGCCAGCAGAAAGGCAGGCGGTGTAGGAATGATGTACACCTGTATGATACAGGGACAGGAAAGCCATTTGTTTTACGAAGTGGATAAATGGTTTATGGAGAGAAAAACAGCATAAGGAGAGATAGGTATAGACGATATTATTTGGATTATTAACCGGCAGGGATAGTCACTTTCCCTTTATATTCCTGCAGGTTTTACATAAGAAGATGGATTCCGGTCAGCAAAGGCAACTCCCACAATGCCTTTTGGATATCCGCTTCTGCAAATTGTAGTAAGTAATTGCTTCCCATCAAAATCATGGGGAAAGCGAACTGGTCTGAAAGACCGCCAGTTAGTGTGATGATGATAAGGAGATTTTGAAACTGATGACAGACAGAGATTATGCAATTAAATCAATGAAAGAGATTACCTTCCAGATGGCAAGCCATGCACAGGATTATCTGGAAGTTACAATCGAAAGACATTATACTGATATTAAAGAACTGATGACAAGTTACCAGAAGCTGATTTTGGAAAATCAGGTCGTATTGGAAGAACTGGATATGGAGTGCCAGGAGAAGATCAATGAAGATATGGCATATGCGTTAAGCTACCTGAGCATTTATAATCATCAGCTGAACGTGCCAAAGATGCACCGGGAGATGAATAACCTGATGATTATTTATGGACTGTCGGACATGATCTATCGGGGAATGACACTGGTGAAATTTTATGCTCCCAATGGTGTGACACTCAGTGAAATTCTTCATTCCTGCTTTTGCAGTCATTACAATAAGACAGATGTGGAAGTGCAGCAGGAACTGGGAATAGGCAGGACTTCTTTTTATAAGATGAAGAAGCAGGCCCTTGGATATTTAGGATTTTATTTTTATGAGATCGTGGTACCGCAGGCAAAGGATAAAAGATTTAAACCGTCACTGGGCGTAGAGGAAGAGTAGGTGAGTAATATGAGATACGAAGATTCGATGAAAGGTGTAGCTGCTCAGATAATCAAAGAACAGCAGCGAGCCAGTAAAATAAAAAACAATCCAGAAGAGTTCCATTGGCATGACGAATATGCAACGTTGAATTTCTTTCGGTTTATCTGCAAAAATATCGGTAACTTGGGAAATGGAGAAATTGAGAAAATGGTCACACGCTTGAAAAGCATAGATCAGAAAGCAGTGGAAAACCATGTGAATGGTGCTGTTTGGGCATTTGATTATGATAAGATGTTCTGTGTACTGATGGAAAATGAAATTTGCCGAAAGGTGTGTGAAAAGAATAAATATAATAGTTGGATGAAGTTGATTGGACAGTATTGTGTTTCAAGGACTTAAAGACGAAGAAAGTTGTTGGAGAGAAATAATTTCCAGCAACTCTGTCTTTAATGAATAGAGTTCATTTTTTTATTCAACTATTCCCATGATATATACAATATGTAAATTTGCAATTCAAATATCAGTTTATGCTAAGTGTAATAATAATAATTACTATTATTGACAAGAGAATAATTATCATGTAAAATACAGATATACAAGAAACAAAGTGTTAGAAAAAATTGCTATGAACTTGGTAAAAAAAATAAATCGACATTGAAAAGGGAAAATGACTATGATAAAATATGAATGTGAACCATGTGGATATATTTATGATCCGGCAGTAGGAGATCCAGACGCTGGTATCGATCCAGAAACTGCATTTGAGGATATTCCAGATGACTGGACATGCCCAATCTGCGGATTAGGAAAAGATGTTTTCGTTCCTGTAGAAGACTAAGAAGAAAATGCAGGTACGAAACTGCCAGACATTAAAAGAGTCTAAGAGAACATATAAAAGAAATGGAGGTCAAATTATGACTTACGATTTAAACATTACCTTTGATGACAATTTAGTAACAGGAAATAAAACAATCGATACACAGCACAAAGAATTGATTGACCGTATTCAGAACTTTGTAATTGCCTGTCAAAATGGCGACAGCAAGGTAAAGGCGATCAAACTTCTGGATTATCTTAACGAGTATACTGACTTTCATTTTAAAGAAGAAGAAGCACTTCAGGAAAAAGCCGGTTATCCAGAGCGTGAAAAACATTATGAAAAACATGAAGAGTTTAAAAAGACAATTCAGGAACTGTATGAATACCTTCAGGAGTATGAAGGACCAACAGATCGGTTCAGTGAACTTGTACAGAAAAATGTAATCGACTGGCTGTTTGGACACATTAAAACATACGACCGCTCTGTGGCAAAATTTATCTTTATGAAACAAAATCCAGACCGATGCTAAAATAAACCAGGGAACGAGTTCACTCAGAATGTAGACAACGTGATGAAGTAAACTAGGGGCTGTCACAATGCAGTCCCTTTCCTGTTATAGCGATATTCTAGGTAATATATTGCGCTGGCATGACATATTATTTTACTACTACTATATGGGAAGAGCAAGCAGCTCTTCTTTTTTTGTCCTTTTTATCCAATTTTAAATTGTAAAGTCTCTTTTCATTCGACAAAATTCTCCACAGACAGAGGATATGCGACGAGCATTGATATGAACATCTATTTATGGAAAGAGGATATTGAAGACGGGGAATCGGTAATGACAGCCGAATATAGATCTGTAGAATACGGAAAGGACTATGATGTTGTCAATAATCCTGATAAATTTCAACTATATATAGATGGAAAAGAGATTAAATAGTAATCTCCTGAAAGCAAGCTTTTTGTCAATTATTTCAAAGAAAAATTAAAGGATAACAATACATAGTTATGACAATGATATTTTGAAAAATTTTATAGGAATGCTCTATTATCAAATTGACATAGGAATATGGTAGCGTATAATTAGAATTGAATACACTGAAAAAATGGAGGAATTACATGAAAGCACATAAATATTGGTCAGTAGGAGCATTGATCACAATGCTTGGGACTTTTTACACTGGATATAAAAAGCAAAAATCAAGTCACAAATACTTTGCTTTAAGTTCTATGTTATGTATGGTAATGGCGATATATACAGGTCATAAAATGATTACCGGGAATAGGAAGAAAAAGGCAAATAAAGAGAAAGATACAGAAAGGGAGGGATAAATAATGTTGGAAGTAGGGGTTAAGGCACCGGATTTTGAGTTGCCAGATCAAAATGGGAAAATACATAGATTATCGGATTATACAGGAAAAAAAGTGATTTTATATTTCTATCCCAAGGATAATACAGCGGGATGCACGAAACAGGCATGTGGATTTTCTGAGCGATACCCTCAGTTTACCGAAAAAGGAGCAGTTATTCTTGGAGTCAGTAAGGATTCTGTATCCTCTCATAAGAGATTTGAGGAAAAATATGGACTGGCATTTGCACTTTTAGCAGATCCAGAGCGGAAAGTTATTGAAGCATATGATGTATGGAAAGAAAAGAAAAATTATGGCAAAGTCTCTATGGGAGTAGTAAGAACCACATATTTTATTGATGAACAGGGGATTATTATAAAGGCAAATGATAAAGTCAAGGCTGCAGATGATCCTGAAAATATGCTCAAGGAATTAGATTAATGAAGATAATATTATCCCCTGCTAAAAAGATGATTACAGATACTGACAGCATAGCGCCGGAT